>CAXGUU010000142.1:0-8253 GCA_964012875.1 uncultured bacterium | reverse complement strand
ACACCTGATCTACGTTACAGATGATTCTTTTGATTCAGACGTCTTGCAGTCTGATAAGCCCGTCTTGGTGGATTACTGGGCTGAGTGGTGCGGCCCATGCAAAATGATAGCCCCAATTTTGGATGAGGTGTCATCTGAGTACGTCGAAAAGTTGACGGTTGCGAAGTTGGACGTTGATCAGAATCAGGCCACATCAATGAAATACGGCATCCGTGGCGTACCGACTCTCATGTTGTTCAAAGACGGTAACATCGTTGCCACCCACGTAGGCGCACTGACCAAATCTCAATTGACGGCTTTCATCGACGGTAACGTTTAAGACCGCGTCCGAGCCTCATTCGTTCGGGCTAAAGCTCCTCCCAAACGCGGTTCAGACGTGGTAGACGACCGCCGAGCCGCGTGCTATGGTTTTTTGCACTGGTGTGGACGAATCCCTGTCTGCATCCATCCCCTGCCGCCCGCTTTTCCGCACTCGCCTTCTCAACTCAAGGCCGAGCCCAAGCCCCAATCTCGTTCCCCGCCATCATCATGATGAATCTTACCGAACTCAAGCAGAAACCTGCCTCCGAACTCGTCGAAATTGCAGATAAAATGGGGCTGGACGGGGTTGCACGCTCGCGTAAACAGGACGTTATCTTCAATATTCTGAAGGCGCACGCCAAACAGGGCGAGGATATTTCAGGTGACGGCGTACTCGAAATCCTGCAGGACGGGTTCGGATTCCTGCGGTCGGCGGACAGTTCCTATCTTGCCGGGCCCGATGACATCTACGTTTCGCCGAGCCAGATCCGCCGCTTCAATTTGCGAACAGGGGATACGATCGCGGGGAAAATACGCCCGCCCAAGGATGGTGAACGCTATTTCGCGCTGTTAAAAGTTGGCGAAATAAACTTTGAGCCTCCGGAAAATGCCAAGAACAAGGTTCTCTTCGAGAACCTGACGCCGCTGTTCCCACAGGAGCGCCTGCATCTGGAACTTGGTAATGGCAGTACCGAAGATCTCACCCCGCGTGTCATCGACCTGGCGTCCCCGATAGGTAAAGGACAGCGTGGCCTGGTGATCTCGCCGCCTAAGGCGGGCAAGACCATGATGCTGCAAAGCATCGCCCACTCGCTCGAAGTCAACCACCCGGATTGCTACCTGATGGTGCTGCTGATCGACGAACGGCCGGAAGAAGTCACGGAAATGAAACGATCAGTTCGCGGCGAGGTAGTCTCCAGTACCTTTGATGAACCGGCCAGTCGACATGTCCAGGTTGCGGAAATGGTAATCGAGAAAGCCAAGCGCCTGGTCGAACACAAGCGCGATGTAATTATCCTTCTCGATTCGATTACGCGGCTGGCGCGCGCCTACAACACTGTCGTACCGTCGTCCGGCAAAGTCCTCACCGGCGGCGTCGACGCCAACGCGTTACAGCGGCCCAAACGTTTTTTCGGCGCCGCCCGCAATATTGAAGAAGGCGGCAGCCTCACCATCATGGCCACAGCCTTGGTCGATACCGGCTCACGTATGGACGACGTGATTTACGAGGAGTTCAAGGGAACCGGCAACATGGAGATCCATCTGGATCGCAAAATTTCCGAAAAGCGTATTTTCCCATCAGTCAACATCAACCGCTCGGGCACCCGCCGGGAAGAAATCCTGACCAAACCGGATGAACTCCAGAAGGTATGGATTTTGCGAAAACTGCTCCATCCAATGGAAGAAATTGCAGCTATGGAGTTTCTGCTGGAGCGGCTCAAGGCGACGAAAAATAACGCAGAGTTCTTCGATGCGATGAAGCGCTAACGCGCTGCCTTAGAACGCCTTTCAATCAGCCTGGCGGCCAGGAGAAATCCCGACCTCCGAGCAGGTGCACGTGGATATGGAATACTGTTTGTCCGACTTCCGCACCGTTGTTGATAACCAGTCTGAATTTCCTGGCATACCCTTCCTCTTCCGCGATTTCTGCCGCCTTCAGCATCACATAACCGAGCAAATCCGAATCACCCGGAACAGCTTCCGACACCATCGGGATCGGCTTTTTAGGGCACACCAGAATATGCATGGGCGCTTGCGGATTGATGTCCCGGAAGGCGATCACGCGCTCATCTTCGAACACGACATCCGCGGGAATTTCGCGTTGTATTATTTTTTCGAAAAGAGTCGGCTCTGCCATCGCTTTTCACTCAATTATCTAGAAGTGGTCTCAACACTCTGGTAGAACCGCATCAGAATCTCCGCGACTTCAGGCCGGGCAAATTCTGGTGGTAACGCTTCACCTGCAGCTAACATCTCGCGAACCCGTGTACCCGACAGCAACACAAAGTCTGCGGGTTCATGATCAGGCGCATCACGCATCATAACGACACGATCAAGCTTCTTCGAGTAGGCGGTGTGGTCGGCTTCAAAAATTTCGATCTCCAACTCGCTTGTTTTAAGCTCGTCCCGAAAGATTTTCTGAGCATCAAAAGGGCCGTAATAATCTCCGACTCCGGCATGGTCGCGGCCAACAATGAGATGGCTACAACCTGCATTCTGTCGAAAAACCGCATGCAGTACCGCCTCGCGGGGGCCAGCGTAGAGCATGTCGAATCCGTAACCAGTGACCATGACACTGTTCTCGGGGAAATAGAGTTCGACCATTTTCCGGATCGCGCTATCGCGCACTGAAGCCGGAATATCCCCCGGTTTCAGCTTGCCTAACAGCATGTGAATCAGTACACCATCGGCCTTAACATCATCGAGCGCCATCTTGCACAGTTCTTCGTGCGCTCGGTGCATTGGATTGCGTGTTTGAAAGGCGACGACCTTATTCCATCCACGCTCCGCCATCTCTGCCCGAATCTGCACGGCAGTGCGAAAAGTATCGGGGAAATCCGTTTCGAAGTAACTGTAATTGAGGACGTGGACGGGGCCAGCCAATAGCGTACGGCCCTGCGACGTCATCGCTGCCACGCCGGGGTGGGCAGCATCGGTGGTGCCAAAAACGCGCTCGACGATATGATCCATGTCCCGGTCCGACAACGCCTCCACGTGCGTGATTTCCTGTACGGCCAGCACCGGTTCGCCTTCGACGTTCGGGTCCAGCAGAGCAATCTTGTCTCCACCCTTGACCGGCGGCGCATCCGGGACCAGGTTCATGACCGGGACCGGCCAGAATGTGCCGTCGCCGGCATGCATATCTTCGGCAATCGCCAGCGCATCCGATCGGTGGTGAAACCCATGCAGTGGATTGAAGTAGCCCGCACCCAGCATTACACAGTTCGCGGCCGCGGCGGAGGAGATAACAACGGCGGGCAGATTCGCTGCTTCGTTCAACAACGCTGCATGGGCGCCCGGATCGGCTACGAAACGAGGAGCAAGCGTATCTGAGCCATGCGGTTTGATCACAAGTTGGCCTCTGGTCGACGGTTGAGGTCTGCTGACAGAAACGTCTGCCATAAGACCGGCTCAGTCTGATGCGAAACGGAGTGCTACCATAGCCGCGCCGCAAAATGTGGGCAAGCGAGGGGCGGGCGCACAGCCTTCAGGTACCGGCGGGCGTCGGGCGTCGTTCGTGCAGAACGGCCTCGGTACCTTTACGGACGATGTCGCCAATATGAAGCTCGAAGGTGCCGCGCCTTCGATCGGCGAAAAAAAACTCAAGGGTGTGGCTGATAGTGGGAAAAGCGAGCTCCGACCACGGGATTTCATGCTCACGATACAACCTGCATTCCAGACTTTCCGTCCCCGGCGAGAATTCTGGCACCGGTAATTCAGCAAGAAACATCATGTAGACCTGGTCGATCTGAGGCAGGTTGAACATCGCGAACAGCTGGCCAACCTTGACCGCTGCAGTGGCTTCTTCCATCGTTTCGCGCGCGGCTGCTTCGACGGTGGTTTCGCCGTTTTCCATGAAACCGGCTGGCAGCGTCCACCACCCGAAGCGCGGCTCGATTGCCCGCTTGCAAAGCAGTACCTGATCGCCAAATACCGGCACGCAGCCGGCCACGATGTTCGGATTCTGGTAGAAAATTTCTCCGCACGCATCACAAATATGTCGTGACCGGGTGTCGCCGTCGGGAACCCGCCAGATTATGTTCTCAGATCCGCAATGACTACAGAATTTCAAGGTAGAGCATCCTCGTGGAGGGCCGAACGCGATGATGCCATCGCGCCGTCCATAGCGCTGACGATTGATGGCCACAGAGTGTCGAGGATTCGCGCCTGAGCCGCAGCGGTCGGGTGTAGTCCGTCAGCCTGAAATGCAGCCGGATCGAGCGCAATTCGCTCCAGGAAAAACGGTGCGTAAATAACATTCTCGCGGTGCCCCAACCGATCAAATACTGCTTCGAAAGCAGCCGTGTATTGCGGGCCGTAGTTTGGTGGAATTCGAATTTTCACCAGTATCACGCACGCATCGGCCTGCTCGATGGACTCAAGAATTGTTGCCAGATTGCGATACGTTTCCGCCGGGTCCAGGCCGCGCAAGCCGTCGTTCGCGCCCAGAGCCACCAGCACGCACAGCGGCGAGTATTGGTTCACCAATTTACCGATACGGCTCGCACCCCCCGCGGTTGTCTCGCCGCTGATGCTGGCATTAACAACCGTTAGCCGATAGCCTGCGGCGCGCAATCGCTCGTTCAGCAGCTGTGGCCAGCCCGCATTGACGTCGATACCGTAGGCGGCACTCAAACTATCACCAAAAATAAGTAAATCCCGCGCTTTCGCCGCACCTGGATTTGCTAACAGCACGAATATGGCAATGGCAACTAAGCGTGACACTCATTCGATCTCAGTGCTCGAGGCCAGGGGCGTCACCAAAGTCGTAGACGCTCCCGAAGGCGAGCTTAGAATCCTTGATGATATCAACTTTGTACTCGATGCTGGCACCAAGCTCGCAATCGCTGGTGTTTCGGGCTCAGGCAAGTCGACACTAATCAGTTTACTTGCGGGCCTCGACATCCCCACCAACGGCAGCGTACGCCTCATGGGGAACCATCTTGGTCAGCTCGATGAAGACGGCCGGGCGCGGCTTCGACGCCGTCACGTTGGCTTTGTGTTCCAAGCCTTTCACCTGGTCGAAAGTTTTACTGCACTGGAGAATGTGATGCTGTCGCTCGAACTGAAAGGATTGCCCAACGCGCGGCAGGTGGCGCGCGACATGCTCGCCCGGGTCAAGCTTTCGGAGCGAATTCAACACTACCCGGGCCAACTTTCGGGTGGCGAGCAGCAACGCGTGGCGCTCGCTCGAGCGTTCTGCACCGCACCGGAAATCCTGTTCGCCGATGAACCCACGGGCAATCTTGATCAAGCGACGTCCGTGTCAATCGAGTCGCTACTGTTCGAACTGAATGCTGACTTCGGTACAACATTACTGATCGTGACTCACGACCAACGATTATCGAAATCCTGTGACCGGCGTATAGAACTCGCTGGTGGTCGGATTATTGCTGACACCGAGACCCGCTCTTAAGTTGCCTCGTTCCGTGCCCAGCCTCGCCTTTCGTTTCCTACAGCGTGACATCCGCAGCGGTCGCCTGGCGACCATGCTGATGGCGACTTTCGTGGCGGTCGCAGCAACCGTGTCGGTGGCGCTGTTGGTCGAACGGGTGAATCAAATCATGGTCGCAGAATCAAGCGCCCTGCTGGCAGGGGATCTGGCCATCTCCGGCGCCACGCGCCAACCCGCAATCAGGGCCACGGCCGAAACCTACGACCTTGACACCAATGAAACCGTGGCCTTGCGTAGCGTCGTTGCCGTAGGGGAAAAGCTTCAGCTTGTGCGTCTTAAGGCTGTTGGTTCGAGCTACCCGTTGCGCGGACAGCTGCGCATCAGCGAGCAGCTGAACGGTCGCACGGACCCCTCGACCAGCGGGCCTCAGCGCGGCGAAATCTGGGCCGACCCACGCTTCTTTCATCTCACAGAAAGCGCACCCGGCGACCGGATCAGTATCGGGGCGATGGCGTTCAAAGTCTCAAAAGTTCTGATCGTCGAACCCGACCGCGGACGTGACATCTTCGCGCTCGCACCGAGGGTCCTGATGCATCTGGACGATCTTGACGCCACCGGGTTGATTGTTCCCGGAAGCCGCGCGACCAACACAACCCTGGTCGCAGGGCCAGCGCAGAAGGTAGCCGACTTTAAATCGCAGCTCACATTGGGCCCGAATCAGCGGCTGCAAGACCCGCGCGAGTCGCGCCCCGAAATCCAGAGCACCTTCCTGCAGGCTGAACGCTTTTTAACACTGGGTGCCTTCACCGGTGTGCTGCTCGCAACCATCGGCATCATGCTGGCGGCGAATGCCTATCGCGAGCGCCAGCGAATGGCCGTCGCGATCATGAAAACCCTGGGCCTCACAACAGGAGAAATCACCCGCACCATCGGTTTCGAGCTGCTGCTCCTCGCCCTGCTCGCAGCGCTTTTCGGCAACGCAACTGCTTACGTCCTTCACCAGGCGCTCGCGGCCAGATTCCTTCCGGACGCTGCGCTGACCGCAACCACACTACCGCTGGTGCCATTCGTACATGGCGTGTGGGTGGCTGTCGTGGTCCTCGCGGCCTTTGCGATGCCACCACTGGCACAACTGGCGCGGCTGCCGGTGACGAATATTCTTGCCCGACCAGCCACGGAAACGCGCCATTCAAATTTGGGCTTGGCGGCTGCGGCCGTGATCGGCCTGCTGCTTGTAGCGCCGTGGCACTTGAGTAATTCAAAGCTCATCGCACTAACCCTTTCAGGCATGTTCATCACAGCTTTGCTGGCTGCCCTGGTGAGCTACGGCCTGGTCCGCATCCTCCGACATTTTGGCCGCAATGCATCGATCAGTTGGCGATTCGGTATCGCGAACATTGCGCGCCGCGGCGTACTTTCGGTGACCCAGTGCACGGCACTGGGTCTCGGCATCGCCGTCGTGCTGCTATTGGGCATCGTACGAGAAGATCTGTTCGAGCAATGGCAGGAACGAATCCCCGAAGGCACACCGAATCAGTTTCTGATCAATATCCAGCCCGATGAAGTCGACCAACTGTCCGCCTTCCTGGACAGCGTGACGGGGCTGAATATCAGGCTCTACCCGATGGTCCGGGGTCGTTTGAGTTATATCAATGACGTCGCCGTTGAAGCGGAGAGTTTTCAGGATCCCCGAGCCCGCCGACTTGCCGCGCGCGAGCACAACCTGTCATCCGCACGAACCGCCAAATCCGATAACCGCATCGTTGCTGGAAAGTGGTGGTTGGGTGACGGGCGCGAGCAGTGGTCGGTCGAACGTGGCCTCGCCGACGCACTGGGGATTCAATTGCACGATCGACTGACGTTTGATGTTGCCTCACGCCCGGTTAGTGGTGTGGTGACGAACATCCGTGAGGTGGACTGGGGGAACTTCCAGGTTAATTTTTTTGTCGTTGGCACACCGGAATTACTCGAGGGGCAGCCAACCACGTTTATCACCAGCTTTTACCTCGACCCGCGGGAAACACACGCGATGTCTGAGCTGGTCCGGACTTTCCCCAGCGTCACGGTCATCGACGTTGAAGCTGTGATGTTTCAGGTTCGCCTGGTCATGGCGCGGGTCTCAGGCGCCTTGACCTGGGTCTTCGGATTCGCGCTGGTCGCGGCTGTATTAGTACTGGTGGCCGCAATACAGGCGAGCCAGCGGGCGCGGGTGCTGGACGTTGTCCTGCTGAAAACACTGGGCGCGAGCAAACGCTTTGTGACGGTCGCTGTCGTTACCGAGTTCGTGATTCTTGGTGCCCTGGCCGGCACACTGGGTAGCCTGGGTGCCTTAGCGACTGGCTGGGCACTGGCTGTTGGCGTGTTCCGAATCCCGTACGTAATCAACGAGTCGATCGCGGGGTGGGGTGTCGGTGCCGGCATTGTGCTTGTTTCGTGCATCGGCCTTGCCGCCACATTGGATACGCACCGCCACGCCGTGGTTGACGGCCTGCGACGGCTGCGCTGAACAGCGTCTGGTCGTCCGCCGCTATTCCAATCGAAGGTCGTCCTCCTCCCGCCATGGCGGCGAAACGACAGCGGCGAATTTCAAGCGCGTCTCACCACGGTTCTCGATCCACTGCACTGCACCGGCAGGTATAACGACAGCGTCGCCTTCCTGGACGGGCTCGACCTCATCGTCCACGTGCATCAGACCTGTCCCCGACAACAGGTAATAAATCTCTGTCTGGCGCAAACGGTGCCTGTAGCTTGCCTGCCCCGCCTCAACAATCGCGATTGCGAATGAATACGGAAGGTCCACTGCGTCGTTTTTGGGATGCAACAGTTCAACAATGGTG
>CAXGUU010000141.1:0-8270 GCA_964012875.1 uncultured bacterium | reverse complement strand
CGCCGGCGGGCTGGCGACAAGTGCTTTGACCGGCACCAAGCTGTTAGCCGCCGGCGCCCCGTTCGGGGGGCTGGCGCTCATGGCGGCTTGGCTCGGACTGGGTGTGTACGCGCTTTTTCGATGGTGAGGCGAGGTCTGATAGGCGCGTTTCCTGGCGCGATGAACGTCTCTCGAGGGAGACTATCTACCATCGTCATTGCATTGTGGCTGATCTTATCGGCCACGACCGCCAGGGCGGGGCAGACTTTCTCACTCGCAGACAACGCGCCCGACGTGATTGGCGAAATTTTCCTCACCACGACTGTTTACGAAGACACCTTGTCTGACCTAGCCAGAGCCTATGATCAGGGCTACCAGGAAATGAAACTCGCCAACCCGGACGTGGATCCGTGGATACCCGGCGAGGGCGCGGAAGTCCTCGTGCCTAATCTCTACGTCATCCCCGATTCGCCCCGCGATGGTGTGATTGTGAATGTCCCGGAAATGCGGATGTACGTATTCGACAAGAAGCAGCGTTCTTCAGGTGCAATCGTCAGGACCTACCCCATCAGCATCGGGCGCCAGAACTGGACCACGCCGAAAGGGCGTATGAAGATTGTCGCGAAGGCGAAAGATCCGGCCTGGTACCCGCCGCAATCGATTCGCGAGGAACATGCCGCAGAAGGCCATGTCCTGCCGCGGGTTGTACCGCCCGGACCCGATAATCCACTGGGCGCGCACGCGTTGAGATTAAGCGAGGCGGGCTACTTAATTCATGGCACCAATCGCCCCTATGGGATTGGCATGCGGGTCACCCACGGTTGTATCCGAATGTACCCCAAGGATGTCGCGATCGTGTTTGACCAGGTGCCGCTCGGGGCACCGGTGCATGTCGTCAATCAGCCTTACAAGGTCGGCATCGCGCATGGCAATGTCTACCTCGAAGTCCATCCGCACCTCGACGAAGATGATGCCTTGTTCGCCGATGAGTATTCGCACGTGGTCCAGCTAATTCTGGACCGGGTCAACGATTTCGAGGTCGAGCTGATTTGGGAACGTATAAAGTCAACCGTCAAAGCGCGCAACGGCATACCCCAGGCGGTCGGACAATACAGGACAAGGGAGGCGAACCAAAAGGCTCAAATGCGCATACCGTATTTCGGGGACGTTTAGCGCAACCTCGGCCTTCGAGCCTTGTTTGGATATTCCACAGTGTGTCCGAAAAGACGGTCCGCGAGCTTGCTCTGCTGGAAAAAAGCCCCGCGAGTTGCGGGGCCTTGTTGTGGCCTCGGGGGCGCTTATTTTTTCATCGTCTGTTCGAACATGCGTTCGATACGATCTTTATTCTCGGTGCAGCAGGTCATCGCCGCTTCTGCGGTGGACTTAGCAGCGTCAGCCGAAGCCTGTGCGGCGTCAGCCGAAGCCTGTGCGCCCTGCGCGGCTTTCAGCGCTGCAGCGGCGTCGCTGGCAGCTTTGCGGGCGTCTGACACGGCGCTCGTGACTTTGGCTTCCACTGCCGACAGCTGGTCGGACGACACCGTTGAGCAGCCGCTCACCAGTGCGATTGAAAGCGCAACGGCGGTAATGTTGAGTTCGCGGGTAATAATTTTATTCATCGTGATGTCCCTCCAGATCTACAGGCTTCAAATGGGAATTTGTTCAACGCGCTACTGAGTTAGTCAGGACCCGGCGATGCTCTGCGCCAGGTGGCAAAATCACACCAGCAATCGCTTGCGATCCCGTCATTTCTAGCGCCGCGTGACACCGCAATGATGCGTTTTCAACGCATGATGCTGAGGCACGGCTTGTTCAGAAAGAATCCTTAATTAATCCTGCGCAATGGTTTTCGCTTATGTGCAGTGCATCATGAAGGATTCGAAATGTGGACGCAATCGCCGAATCGTGTACACCGTGATCAACTTATCAACATTAGCTTGCCTCGGTTGACCGGTGCACCGAAGCCCGCACGCGTCACCCGCATTCGGGACGTCGGATACCCTTACTCGGGCTCAGTGCGTATGGGTGGTTGTCGGCGTCCCCACGCAGACTCACTGATTGTCGCTTTGCCGATATCCCGGGTCTCATGATGAGCTATCAGCAAACGGCCGATAGCACGGTCGAAGCTGTCCATCGCATGGGCATCGCAAAAGTCGTCAAGCCATTCGATGGCCTGATTGAGGTTCAGCCCACCTAGAGCGCTGTAGGTATCGTCTGCTACCGCGTTATAGGCCGTCAAATAGCCCATGAGGAAATGTTTGAACGGCTCGCGCGCGCTGTCATCGATCCCTGAACTGGAAAATTGGTGGCACGAGCGGCTGCCGGCGCCCCAGATGGCGTAGTTACAAGCACTGTCCGCACCGTTGCATATACCCGGCAACAGCAAGGCAGCGCTGAGCACGAGGTGCCTCACTGGCGATGAATCCGCGGGGATTTGGCACTGAACTGAGATTTGAGGAACGCCATCTGGTCGGCCAGTATGCGACGGTTCGACAACGCTAGGAACTCTGCCCAGTTCGGCACATACGGGACTGCAAACAACGGCATGCTGGCTTGTTCGGGTGTACGCCCCCCTTTGCGGGTATTGCACGATTTGCACGCGGTCACCACGTTGGACCACACATCTTTGCCGCCGCGCGACAACGGTACGATGTGGTCGCGGGTGAGCTTGAAGTCGGGGAGTTCGCGCCCACAGTACATACACAGGTTGTCGTCGCGCCGGAACAATTCCCGATTGCTCAGCGGCGGTATTGTTCGCTGGATTTGCTGCCCGCGCTTCGAATGTTTTACGGCGATGATCGAGTGTACCGTGATTGAACTCCGTTCGCCGGTCTGGCGCGACGTACCGCCCAGGAACGTAAATGCGTGCTCGCCCGCGGTCCAGCCCACGAGTTCACGGGTGTACAGGCAGACCGCATCCTGCCACGGTATCCAGCGAACGGGTGCGCCCGAAATATCCAATCTCAAAATCAGCGGCGAGGACATATTCGGTGACGCTCTGCAGAAAAGTCCATGGTGTTTAGAATCGGCCCCAGATTCTGGGTGCAAAAATATTTCGAATCAAGGCTATCTTTTATAAACCCACAAAACCGTGAGCGTAATCCAAATGGCTGATTTATCTCGACTGTGCGAAATCATGGGGCGCTTGCGTGATCCGATCAACGGTTGTCCGTGGGACCTTGAACAGACCTTCTCCAGCATCGTGCCGCATACGATTGAAGAGGCCTACGAAGTTGCTGAGGCCATCGAATCAGGCAACATGGAACATTTGCCTCAGGAACTGGGGGACTTGCTCTTCCAGGTAATCTTCTACTGTCGTCTCGGCCAGGAGCAGTCGTATTTCTCGCTCGAGGATGTGATCGCGTCAATTGAAGACAAGTTGGTTCGGCGGCATCCGCACGTGTTTGGCGAGGATAGTGCGGAAGATGCCGCGGCGGTGCAGCAGAACTGGGAATCGATCAAAGCCTACGAGCGACGCCGTCACGCCACGGCCCACTCAGGGACCAAGGCACAGGCGAGTGAGCTCGACGGCATAGCTCGGAATCTGCCGGCGCTGGCGCTCGCCGCTAAAGTACAGAAACGGGCAGCGCGGGTCGGCTTCGATTGGCGTAACACCGAGGGTCCGATGACCAAGTTGCGCGAGGAACTGGCAGAGCTGGAGGCCGCGCGGTGCGGCGCGGATAAAACGGAAGTCGCGGAAGAATTGGGTGATCTGCTTTTCTCAGCGGTCAATCTGGCCCGGCACGAGGGTATTGATCCCGCGCAATGCCTCCGAGCGGCGACAAACAAGTTTGAAGCCCGATTTCGGTTGATGGAACGTGTAGCAGGGCCGCTGGAACAACTTGACGCGGCCGGACTCGATGCCGCCTGGAACAAGGCCAAGTCTGACCTGAAACAAAATGCGGGTGACTAGGCCCCCGCAAGTAGACCAAAGTCGAGGCACGCGGGTCCACACCGCGTAAGCAGAACTTGAGGGCATTTCGTGTGCCAACCCGGAAGCCATTTGAAATGGCAATAGTTGCCGAGCGAAAAGCACCAAATTTCCGAACACTTGTCAAAAACCCATGGGGGTTATGACGTCTTTCTGGCGGACCCGGTCCCGTCTATCCGACTCGGTCGCGTCCAAATCACTACGCCCGGTAGGGCCGCGGTATGGCGCCGGGATCAGTCGAATTCCGCACAGCAACCGCACTGCTGCAGCGGGCATGTCGAGACCACGTAAGAAAGCGCTATCAGCGATCTCGTTTGACGATGAAGTCGGCAATCATCGTCAGGGTGGCGGCGCGATCTCCCAGTGGGGCGAGGCAGCTAATGGCTTCATCACACAGGGCCTGCGCTGTTGCTTTCGCTTCCGCCATTCCAAGGATATTCGGATAAGTGGGCTTGTCGAGGCCGGCGTCTGAGCCTTGTGGTTTGCCGATAACCTCGGTATCGCCCTCGACATCAAGAATGTCATCCTGTACCTGGAAAGCAAGACCGATACAGGTCGCGTAACGTTGCAGGCGGGCTTCGAGATCGGGGTCGTTGCGATTGCTCGCTAGGTAGCCGAGTCTCACGCTGGCGCAAATCAGCGCGCCCGTCTTGTGTATGTGTACGTTTTCCAGTTCGTCAAGGGACAGTTGGTGCCCGACCGCGGCGAGATCAAAGGCTTGACCGCCCGCCATCCCGGCTGAGCCACTGGCAACCGCCAGCGTCCGCACCATCTCGATCCTGGCCGCTGCAGAGGGCGCCGGATTCTGCTCCTGTAGCAGCACTTCGAATGCCAGCGCCTGCAGGGCGTCGCCTGCCAGAATCGCCGTCGCTTCGTCGAACTGGCGATGGCAGGTTGGGCGCCCGCGGCGTAAATCATCGTCATCCATCGCCGGCAAATCGTCGTGAATCAGTGAATAGGCATGAATAAATTCGACGGCCGCAGCCGGTGCGTCGAGCAGTCTCGGGCCGGCACCAAGCGCTTCGCCAGTGGCGTATGTGAGGACGGGTCGAATGCGTTTACCAGGTGCCAGCACCGCGTAGCGCATCGCTTCGTGCAGGCGCTGGGGCGGCTGTACGATTGCTGGCAGGCGTGCCTCGAGCGCCCGGCTGGCACGGGCCTGGAGGGGGGACAAGCGGTCCTGCAGCATGGATGGGCTCCGCTCAGTCGTCTGCATCGTCGGTAAAAGGCTCCAGCCGGGCATCGTCGCCATCGCCTGCCAGCTTTTGCACTTTTTGCTCTGCAACCTTCAGTGCCGATTGACAGTTTTTTGCGAGCTGGATGCCCCGCTCAAACTGTTTGATCGATTCTTCAAGCGTGAGTTCGCCCTGCTCCAGCGCCTCAACCAAGGCCTCCAGTTCTGCCATTTCGGCCTCGAAGTCGATCGTTTTTGTTTGCTTGGCAGCTTTCGCCACGCGGTTCCCCTTAACCGTCTGCAGCAGGCGACGTCCTGCCACTGAAATGCTCGTGACACGCGGTGGCGCCGCCAGTGGGCGGCAACTGTACCGATGGCTGCTTTGTCGGTCAATTGTTGACGATTTAACCAACCGGAGAATCCGATCGGAACTTGACCGCTATCTATCCCTTTAATTAGACTCACGCCAGATTTAGACTGAGTCTAAATAGCAGACTACATACCGTGACCACGGGCCGCGCGCCCGCCAGAGGAGGAATAAAACATGGCCCTGAAAGGTTCAAAAACAGAAGACAATTTAAAAGCGGCATTTGCCGGGGAATCGCAGGCCAATCGCCGCTATCTCTACTTCGCGCAAAAGGCTGACGTCGAAGGTTACAACGACGTATCCACCGTCTTTCGCTCCACGGCCGAGGGTGAAACCGGACATGCCCACGGCCACCTCGAATACCTCGAGCAGGTCGGCGACCCGGCCACCGGGGAGCCGATTGGCAGCACCGAGCTGAATCTCAAAGCGGCGATTGCCGGCGAGACCCACGAGTACACCGACATGTACCCGGGGATGGCTAAAACAGCCCGCGAAGAAGGTTTCGATGAAGTCGCTGACTGGTTTGAAACGCTGGCCAAGGCTGAACGTTCGCATGCCAATCGTTTTCAGAAGGCTCTTGATACGCTCGGCTAGAAGATTCTGGCATTAACCCATCACGGAAGCCGGGCCTGTCCCGGCTTCTTTTTCTACGGTCCAAAAAGTTGAAATTTAGGGAACCTGTATGGCTGATTCGGAAGTTCGGGAAGGCAGTCTTGAAGCCCCGACGCGCCATCCGATTGATTGGAAATCGCCGGCATTTTATGACCGCCAATCGTTAGATAGTGAACTTGAGCGTGTCTATGACATCTGTCACGGATGTCGACGTTGCGTGAGTTTGTGCAACGCGTTTCCGACCCTGTTTGACCTTGTCGACGAATCTTCAACGATGGAGGTTGACGGCGTGGACAAGGTGGATTATCAAAAGGTCATTGACCAGTGCTATCTGTGCGATCTGTGTTACATGACCAAATGCCCGTACGTACCACCGCACGAATGGAACCTGGATTTTCCGCACCTAATGCTGCGCGGCAAAGCCGTGCAGTTGAAAGAGCGTGGGGTAAGTCTGCGTGACAAGGTACTGACGTCGACGGACACGGTTGGCACGCTCGCTTCGATACCGGTTGTTGCCGAGGTGGTTAACGTGACCAACAACCTCAAACCTGCTCGCAAGGCCATGGAACTGGGGCTCGGTGTTCACGCCGACGCACCCTTGCCAAAATTTCACAGCCGCACACTTCGGCGGCGCAAAAAAAACGCTCACGACTCATCCACGGAAGCTGGGATCGGGTTGTTTGTCACCTGTTATGGCAATCGCAACGCACCGGACGTAGTTGAGGACATGATCAGCGTGTTCGAGCACAACGGGGTTACAGTTGAACTGGTTGGCGACGAGCGTTGTTGCGGGATGCCGAAACTCGAGCTGGGCGACCTGGAAATGGTCGAAAAACACAAGAACGCGAACATTCCGGCACTACTCAAGCTCGTCGAGCGTGGCTTGAAAATCACGGCGCCAATTCCAAGTTGTGTTTTGATGTTCCGGCAGGAGTTGCCACTGCTGTTTCCCGATGATCCGGACGTCGCCCGTGTCGCCGAGGCTTTCGTCGATCCGTTCGAATACCTGATGGAGCGACACAAATTGGGCGAACTGGATACCAACTTCAAAAACTCGCTAGGGAAGGTGGCCTACCACGTGCCTTGCCACCAGCGCGTGCAAAACATCGGATTGAAGACGCGCGATGTGCTGGCGCTGGTGACTGAGACCGAAATACAGGTGATAGAGCGTTGCTCTGGCCACGACGGCACCTACGCCGTGAAGAAGGAAAACTACGACTTCGCACAGAAAATCTGCCGCCCGGTCATACGCGGGATCAAGGAAGGTGAAGTCGACCACTACATCAGCGATTGCCCCATGGCCGGAGAATTGATCGAACACGGTGTGGGTGACGGACGACGGGCTAGCTCCGCGTTCACCCTCCTGAAATACGCTTACGGACTATAGAAAAGATGGCTCAACCGATACAGAGAGGCGATCTTTTATCGCTTGAAGACTATCACGAAAAACGCCCGGAAATGCGACGCGAAGTCCTCGCCCACAAGGCGAGCAGGCAGGTCGCCATTGGTGATCATGCAACGCTCTACTTCGAGGATCGGTTGACGATTCAGTACCAAATCCAGGAAATGCTCCGGATTGAGCGTATTTTTGAGTCACAGGCAGTCGAAGAGGAACTGGTGGCTTACAACCCGCTGATTCCTGATGGCGACAACCTGAAAGCGACCTTTATGCTCGAATATGAAGACATTGACGAGCGCCGCGCCGCGCTGTCTCTGCTCAAGGGCATTGAAGACTGTGTGTGGTTTCGAACCGGCGACCATGACAAGGTTTATGCGCTTGCCGACGAAGACCTTGACCGAAGCAACGATGATAAGACTTCGGCGGTCCATTTTTTGCGCTTTCAGATGTCGCCGGCGATGGTAGAGGCCGCTCGGGCGGGTGAAGCGATTGCCTTTGGCATCGACCATGAGCACTACCGACTCTCTGTTGACCCCGTTTCGGAGGCGACCCGGGCAAACCTCGCGGGAGATTTTGATTGAAGCGGGGTGTCCCAACCGGTCGGGGAGCAGAGATAAATAATTCCGATTATTTTAGCTGTTTGTCATAATTCCTTAATAATGATTCTAAAGTGCGCGCCTGATACTTGCGGTGCGCTTGGACTGCAGGGGAATAGACCAGCATGAGTGCGCGATACAACGCCGCCGATATCGAGGTTCTGACGGGCCTTGAACCGGTACGCAAGCGCCCCGGCATGTACACCGATACGGCC
>CAXGUU010000140.1:0-8360 GCA_964012875.1 uncultured bacterium | reverse complement strand
GCGGGCGCCGGTGTCCCCAGGGTGCCGCCGCTTCCAACTGGCTCGCCAGCCGAATCAGTGTGCCCTCTTCGCCCATGCGCGCAGTGAAGTGAAGGCCGACCGGCAACCCCGCTGCACTCCAGTGCAGCGGCAATGATATCGCCGGCTGACCAGTCGCATTGGTGATATAGGTATAGGGTGAAAACTTTGCCATGCGTCGTCGCAGTTCAATCGGATCGCCCGCATAGACCAGCGTGCCGAGGGGGACCGGCGGTTGCCCGAGCGTCGTCGTCAGCCAGATATCGTGATCGCTGTAGAACGCCGACAAGGCACGAATCTCGCGTTGTACGTCCTGCATCGCGAGCAGGTAATCGGCCGCGCTCACGGCCTTTCCCCGCTCACTGAAAGCCCACACGAAGGGTTCAAAATCCGCTTCTGTTGGTTCGCGGCCAATACGTCGCCCCCAATCGGCCAGGGCCCATGACACCAGGCCGCCCAGAAGCGTGGTGTACTTGGTCCAGAATTCCATCGCGTCGTACTGCGGTGCCGCCTGTTCAACATGGTGCCCAAGCGATTCACACAACGCGGCGGCCTGCTCGATCGCCGCAGCGCACTACGCGTCCAGAGGATCGCCGAGCGGCGTCACGGTAGAAAACCCAATGCGCAACTGGCCAGGCTCGCGCCCGACTTCTTCGCGGTAGGGTCGAGCGGGCGCCGGCGCCAGATAAGGCTCGCCGATACCGGGTCCGGCGATTACGTCGAGCATCGCCGCGCAATCGCGCACGGTTCGGGTGAGCCCGTGTTCCACGAAGAAGCCTGCAAGGATATCGCCATAATGCGGCGCGGTTGTCGAGCGGCCGCGGCTTGGCTTCAGACCGACCAAGCCACAGGCGGACGCCGGAATTCGAATCGAACCGCCGACGTCGTTGCCATGTGCCATTGGGACCACACGCGCCGCGACGGCCGCACCGGCTCCGCCAGACGATCCCCCGGGCGTCCGGGCAGGATCCCAGGGATTGTGCGATGGCCCGAATTTTTGGGGTTCAGTGGTCACGCCAATAGCGAACTCGGGGAGGTTTGTCTTACCGAAAGTAATCAAACCCGAGCGCTCGAAGCGTTCGAAAATTTCGCTGTTCTCGGTCGGGATATAGTCGTTCAGAAAATTGCTGCCTTCGTAAAAAGGCACGCCGGCGACCTCGGCTGCAAAATCCTTCATCAAAAAAGGAACGCCCCGAAACGGACCCTGCGGAATTTCTCCCTGTGCCCGCTGGCGCGCACGATCGAACATCGTCGTGATGACGGCGTTGAGCTTGCCGTTTACTGACTCGAGCCTCGCGATGGCGTCATCGACCAGCTCCAGCGGCGAAACTTCGCCGCGGGCGACCAGATCCGCGAGTCCCAGGGCATCGAAATCACCGAAGTCGTCTGCTTGTTGCGCCATGCCCGTCTCCCCTGTTGTTGCAATCCGCCTGATGTGATGACATAAATCGCCCGAGGCGCCATCTTACGCGCGCGGCCTCCCATTACGGGTAGAATAGCGCGCCCCGCCAATCGCGCCCTCTACGCACTCACCGACCCCCATCTGACTCGGGCTCGCCGAAGCCGGTCAGCAGCGTTTGCAACGGTGAGAGCCCGGTACAGGTACGGCCCACCCAATGAGCACGCGAGAGCGTCAATGACCGCAACAGTAGCAAGGCCTTAGCCCGTAACGTGCTCGACAAAAAACGACTAGAACGCATCCTGTCTCTGGCGCTCCCGATTATCGGCGGCATGGTGTCGCAGAACGTGCTCAACCTGGTCGATACAGCCATGGTCAGCCGGCTTGAGAACAGTAATGCCGCGCTTGCAGCGGTCGGCTACGGTGGTTTTCTGCTGTTCGTATCGCAGGCTGTAATTCTCGGGCTATCGACCGGGGTACAGGCCACGGCCTCCCGGCGTAAAGGCCAGGGTCGTTTACATGAAACCGCTCTGTTTCTGAATGCAGCGCTGGTTATCGTCGTGGTTGCCGCGCCGATACTTATGTTGACGGTGATCAACTGGGCTGAAGCCATCTATCCGTACATCAATGATGACCCCGAGGTACAGGCCCTCGGTGTGCCCTATATCCAGATACGTGCGCTTGGCATGATCTTCGTGGCGAGTAACTTCGCCTTTCGCGGCTATTGGAACGCGATCGATATGGCGCGGCTGTACATGTTGACCCTGATTGCGATGCATGTGGCGAATATCATCCTCAACTACCTTTTTATCTTCGGTAATTTAGGAGCACCGGCATTGGGCGTAGAAGGCGCCGCGATCGCATCGGCTGCTTCTCTCGGCTTCGGCACCGCCGTGTACTTCTTCTTTGGCGTCCTCTACGCGCGCGAGAACGGCTTTCTGCAAGGATTCCCAACCCGGGCCGACGTGCTCTCGCTGATCCGGATCTCGTTACCGCCAGGCGTGCAGCAAATGTTTTTTGCCGGCGGCTTTCTCGCGACCTTTTGGATCATTGGCCAGATCGGTACCGCGGAAGTCGCGGCTGCGAACATTCTGATCAACCTGATGCTGGTCGCGATCCTGCCGGGTATGGGACTCGGCATGGCCGCAGCGACCTTGGTTGGACAGGCATTGGGGCGCGGAGATGTAGCGGACGCCTCGGCGTGGGCCTGGGATGTGGTCAAGGTGGCTATCATCATCATGGGCCTGCTCGGATTACCGATGATTTTTCTCCCGGAAGAGGTGGTCACGGCCATCTATACGCTGCAGCCGGAAACGCTGGATGTCTTGTTGTGGCCGCTGCGATTGATTGGCATTACCATGATCTTCGAAGCACTTGGCATGACGATGCAGTTTGCGCTTCAGGGGGCAGGCTATACCCGCAAGGTGATGGTCGTGGCGGTACTCAACCAATGGTTGGTGTATCTGCCTCTGGCCTACGTAGTTGGCCCGGTGCTGGGCTTCGGACTCACAGCCATCTGGGCTTTAAACGTTAGCTACCGCAGCGCTCAGTCGTTCATTTTCGTAAGCTTCTGGATGAAAGGCCGTTGGGCTGAGGTGAAGATCTAGAAACGGTCTCAAAATCATCTTGGGTAGCGTTTAAATCAGTAGCTCTCCCAATAGGAGCAATCTCCCCACCGCTGGGACAGAAAATCGATAAATGTCCGCACCCTCGACGGCAAGCTACGCGTTTTCGGGTAGACGGCGTAGGCCTCAACATGAATCCACTGATAGGTGGGAAAAACGGGTACCAGCAGGCCCGCATTAATCGCTTCGTGAGCAATGAATTTCGGTTGCAAAATAACGCTTAGTCCGACAATCGCGGCATCGACAATGTAGTCGACGTTGTTCGCCTGCAACGCGCCTGGCACACGCACACTGCCCTTGCGTCCCCGGGGTTCAACGTATCGCCAGGTGGATGTCAATCGGTAGGAATAATGCAGGGCACGATGATTGGATAAATCCTGCACCCGGCGCGGATTGCCGTTTCGGTGCCAGTACTCAGGACTTGCGGCGACGCTGGCAGTCACCCGGGCAAGCCGCCGGGCGATCATGCGTGAATCGTCGAGCTTGGCGATGCGAACCGCGAGGTCGAAGCCTTCATCGATGATATCGATGTGCCGGTCATTGAACTCGATATCGAATTCGATTTGCGGATGCAATGTGATGAAGTCGTTGATCGCGGACCCTAGGTGGCATCGACCAAACACCATTGGCGTCGCGAGCCGGATACGCCCGCTCAGCGCAGCCTGTTCGGACACCATGTTCGACTCAATATCTTCGATCTGTCCCAGCAGGTGCACATCATGATTAACCCAATCGCCAACGACACCACCGTCATCGCTTCGCTCAAAATCGCCGCTATCGCCTTCATCCTGCAGGCCCTGGTTGCCACCACACCGGACATCGTTTGAAACAAAAACAATGAGTTGGAGGGTCGCCCCCCCAATGCGCCCTCCAACTCGCTGTACGCCCAACCTCCGCACACCACGCAATCAATCCAATTCGCGCTATGCTGGTCGGGAGTTGTTGATCTTTGATAATTCAGTGCTGTTGCCCCTGAAAAACACCGGACAAGGTGCGACGAGCCCAGTTTGGTCGTTCCCGATCAGCGAGGCGCGACACCGTATGGTGGCTTTTCAGGGTTAACCCGACTTGCTAGGTTCCCAGTGATGGGGTCAGCAACATTGAATTTCGAAAGATCAACAGCCCCCAGGTACACCCACCAGCGAGCAAACACATGGAAGGACCTCTCGACGGCTACAGAATCATTGACCTGACCGCTATGATTTCCGGGCCGGTCGCCACGATGACCCTGGCCGATCAGGGCGCCGATGTGATCAAGGTAGAACGACCTGATGGTGGCGATTTCGTGCGTAAGGGCGCCAATCGACGCGGTGGCTTTTCGTCCGGATTCATCAACAACAACCGCAACAAGCGTTCGCTCGCCTTAAACCTGAAGCAAGATACAGAACGTGAAATCCTGCTTAAGCTGGTTGAGACTGCCGACGTGTTTGTGCAGAACTTCCGCCCCGGTGTTGCCAAGCGCATGGGCCTTGGTGAAGACGCCATCCGCAGCCGTCGCAAAGACATCATTTACGTGTCTATTGCTGGATTCGGCTTTGAAGGCCCCTACGCGCCCCGGCCGGTCTATGATCCACTGATACAGGCACTGTCCGGGCTCGCCACCGTGCAGGCCGGTTCCGACGAAGAAAGGCCTCGACTCGTCAGAACCATCGTACCTGACAAGGTCAGCGGACTCACAACCGCGCAGGCTATTACCGCGGCACTGCTTGAGCGCGAGCGCAGCGGTGAAGGGCAACATGTTCAGGTCGCGATGCTTGATGCCATCGTCTCATTCCTGTGGCATTCAGACATGGGCAGTCAGACTTTCGTCGACGAAAACATTCCGCAACAACACGCTGCCAGCTTCAAAGACCTGATCTACGAAACCGCGGACGGTTACATGAGCGTGGCAACGATGTCTGATCGCGAGTGGGAGGCGATAACACGAGTATTTGAGCGCCCCGAATGGCTAGAGGACGAGCGCTTCAAAACGCCTGCACTCCGCGACAAGAACATCAATGCCAGGCTTGAGCTCATTCAAAGTGTCCTGCGCGAACGTCCGGCGGCCGAATGGTTGCGAAGACTGGAGGCCGAGGGCGTACCCTGCGCACCTGTACTCACTCGCTCCGAGATGATCACCCACGAGCAGGTCACGGCCAATGCCTTGATCGAAACCTATGAGCATCCTCAAGCCGGTACCATAAGGCAAACGCGGCCGGCGGCACGTTTTTCGCGCACGCCGAGTGCAATCCGCAGCGGCGCGCCTGAACTCGGCGCACACAATGACGAAATACTGGCCGAACTGGGCCTGAGCGCAGAAGACGACGCCGGAGCACCCGCCTCGTCGGCCGGCTGAGCGCATCATGCGTCATGATTGATCTCTACTACTGGCCGACGCCAAATGGCTGGAAGGTCTCCATCATGCTCGAGGAGTGCGGCCTCGAGTATCGGGTTATCCCGATCAATATTGGCCAGGGTGACCAGTTCAACCCCGAATTCCTGGCGATCAGCCCGAATAATCGCATGCCTGCGATCGTCGATCATGATGTCGACGGGCAACCGATCGCAGTTTTCGAATCCGGGGCCATTCTGACCTACATCGCCGAGAAGACCGGGCGTTTCATGCCGCAAGATTTACGCGGCCGTAAGACGGTTATGGAGTGGGTATTCTGGCAGGTAGGTAACCTGGGCCCGATGGCGGGCCAGGTCAGCCACTTCATTAACTACGCGCCGGATGAAGGTGATCATGACTACGCGCTTCGGCGCTATTCGCGCGAGTATGACCGTTGCCTCGGGGTGCTCGATCGGCAACTGGCCGGACGGGAGTTTATCTGTGGTGATTATTCGATTGCAGACATGGCTTCATGGCCATGGCTCATGCCCTACAAACACTACGGTGTAGACCTCGATGCTTTCCCACAGGTGCGTCGCTGGCATCAGCTCATGAAGACTCGCCCCGCCGCATCGAAGGGCATCGACGTGTTAAAGGATTCCAGGCGCTTCGGCCGCCGGCCGAGCGAAGAGGAAAGGAAATTGCTGTTTGAGCAAACAGCAGCGTCGACGCAGGCACTGTCCGACGGATAACGTGCACCCAGTGGGGCGGCGGCCACACGGGTATCAGATGGGTTCGGGCGTCGGCGCGCTTTGCGAACGGCGTCGAGCGACGAAATCGTGCACATCGCCCTGAATCATGATCAATGCGGGAACGAGCAGCAACACCACGAGGGTTGTCACCGCTAATCCAAACACGAGTGTCAGCGCCATCGGGATCAAAAACTGCGCCTGCAAACTCGTTTCAAACAAAAGCGGCGACAAGCCGCCGATCGTAGTCGCGGAAGTCAGCAGCACCGCCCGGAAACGATCGCAGCTGCCATTGACAACTGCTGGTAGCCGCGCCTCAGTCTGCAATCGCTCGTCGATCGTAGTCACCAACACGATCGAATCGTTGATGACGATGCCGGACAATCCCAGTATCGCAAAGATACTCAAGATCGTCAGATCGAAACCCCACACGGCATGCCCAATCACGGCGCCGACAAGGCCAACGGGGATAACTGCCATCACCACCAACGGGCGAGCGTAACTCGAAAACACCCACGCCAGAATGATATAGATGAACGTCAGCCCAAGCACTGTCCCGAGCAACATGTCGGCGTTTGTCTCGCGCTGATCCTCGGCGCGCCCGGCGAATTCGTAGCTGAGGTCATATCGACCGGCAATATCGATCAGGCCGTCTTTCAACAGGGCCTCGTGTATTTGTTGCGGACGCGTTTTTGACATATCGATCTCAGCGGTAATCGCGACCTCCCGTTGCCCGCCCTCGCGTCGCACCCGCGCGAACCCGACATCCTTGGAAATGTCCACGACTTCGCGCAGAGGCACCTCGGCGCCGGTCGCGCTCCGCAGGTACATGGTGTCCAGCAGATCGTGGTCGAGCAGCTCGCGCTCGAAACGGACACGTACCCACACTTCTTCGTCGCCACGCGGGAAACGTTTAGCCACGGCGCCATCGATCGTATTGCGCACCTGCCGAGCCACATCGGCGGTGTCGAATCCCAGCGCGTGGCCGCGTGCATTGACTTTCAGTATGAGCTCAGGCTTACCGTATGGCAGGTTGTCATCGACATCATCGACACCCTCGTAGCGAGATAATAAGGCGGCTACTTCGGCGGCCGCGCGTTTCAAATCCTCTATTTCTCCGCCGCGCAGCCGCACGTCCATGTCCCCGCCCGCAGGCCCTGTGCGCTGACCTTCGAACGATAGCGTTTCCACGCCGACGGGACGAACCACCGTCTCGCGCCAGGCAGAGATAATCTCGTTGGCGCGAACCTCGCGAATTTCTGACGATGTCAGTTCTACGTTAACGCCACCGACCGTGTCGCTCGTCGCGGTAGTGCTGACGCCGCCGCTCTGCCCAACGACCGTACCAACCTTGCCCAGCGACAGAACAATCAACTCGTCCGGATCGTCGACCCATTGCCTGACCGCGTTAAACAATGCTTTCTCGACCTCGATTACCGCCGCACGCGTTTCGTCCCTTGAGGAACCAGCGACCATTTCAATGTTTGCGTAAATCTTGTCCGGCTCAGGCGAAGGGAAAAACTGGTACGGCACGCGGCCACCTACAACAGCAGCTATGGCAATGACCATGGCGCCCACGGCCACGGCCACGGTGAGGTAGCGCTTCCGGATCGCGCCCTCCGCAAAGGCCCGGAATCGCGTTTCGCGGAAACGCTCAAAGCCGGCGTCGAACCGCGCGCGCCAGCGCGACACCCGGTTGTCACGAACCGGGGCCTTCAACGCATGATGCAGATGTGCGGGCAGTACAAAAAAGCACTCCAACAGGCTCGCCAGCAACACGGCCACCACGACGAAGGGGATGGCCGAGATAATCTGACCCATGATCCCCGAGATTACGAACAGGGGCAGAAATGCGGCGACCGTGGTCAGCGTCGAGCTTGAAACAGGCGCAGCCATGCGACGAGCGCCGACGACAGCTGCATCCAGAGCACTGTAGCCGTGTCGAAACCGATACTCGGCATGCTCACCGACGACGATGGCGTCGTCTACGACGATCCCGATTGCCATAATCATGCCGAACAAGCTGATCATGTTTATGGTCTGACCGCTGGCCCACATGAACGCGACCGTCGCAAGCAGCGATGCCGGAATGCCAACTGCGACCCACAACGCTACCCGGGCGTTGAGGAAGAGAAACAGAACGCCAAGTACGAGAATCAGGCCGGTCAGGCCGTTAAACACGAGCAGGTCGATGCGTTCGCGGATCGACTTTGCCCGTACGTCGTATTCGTCGATACGAAGTTGTTGCGGAAGTTCGG
>CAXGUU010000139.1:0-8412 GCA_964012875.1 uncultured bacterium | reverse complement strand
GACGGCGACGCCGGTCTGACGGGCCGCAAGATCATTGTGGATACTTACGGCGGCGCCGCGCCGCACGGCGGTGGTGCATTTTCCGGTAAGGACCCCAGCAAGGTGGACCGGTCGGCTGCTTACGCCGCGAGGTATCTTGCCAAGAACGTGGTTGCCGCGGGTGTCGCTGATCGGTGCACCCTGCAACTTTCATATGCCATCGGCGTGGCTAAGCCACTATCGGTCTACGTGGATTTGCACGGTACCGGACAGGCCGATGAAGGTCGGCTTGAGTCGGTGTTAATGGAAGTCATGGATCTGAGTCCCCGTGGCATTCGCGAACATTTAAAACTCAGCCGCCCAATCTACGAACGTACTGCAGCTTATGGCCATTTTGGCCGCGAGCCGGAAGATGATGGTGGTTTTTCCTGGGAACGTACCGACCTGGTGCCGGCGATTAGGTCAGCGATGTCGTGAACTCTGGGATCCGTTCCTCGATTACAAACGTATACGACTTGATTATTTTGGAAAATACATATGCTGCAAAAAACCAGAAAGGCACCTGCTAAAAAGGCTAGAGCGAAGAACGACTACGTTGTGGCTGATATGAGTCTGGCGACTTTTGGACGTAAGGAAATAGCGCTGGCCGAGCAGGAAATGCCAGGCCTCATGGCCATGCGCGAGGAATATGGCGCCGAGAAGCCGCTCAAGGGCGCGCGCATTACCGGTTCCTTGCATATGACCATCCAGACCGCGGTGCTTATTGAAACCCTGCAGGAGCTTGGAGCCAAAGTCAGGTGGGCGAGCTGCAACATTTTTTCGACCCAAGACCATGCCGCGGCGGCCATCGCGAAACAGGGGACACCGGTTTTCGCGGTTAAGGGAGAAACGATTACCGACTATTGGAATTACACTGACAGAATTCTCGATTGGGGCAATGGCAAGGGCCCGAACATGATTCTCGACGATGGTGGCGACGCAACCTTGTTCGTGTTGCTGGGGTACCAGGCGGAAGAGAATCCTAAGATTCTGAACGCGAAACCGAGCAGCGAAGAAGAAGCGGCGCTGTACGCGCAACTTAAGGCGTCGTTGAAAAGAGACCCCCAGCGGTTCCATCGCATCGCCGGCGACATTCGTGGCGTCACCGAAGAAACAACAACCGGCGTGCATCGTCTCTATCAGATGCAGGAACGAGGCGAGTTGCTTTTCCCGGCCATGAACGTCAACGATTCGGTCACCAAATCGAAATTCGATAACCTCTATGGATGCCGCCACTCCCTGGTTGACGCGATCAACCGAGCGACCGACGTGATGATTTCAGGCAAGGTCGCCGTCGTCGCCGGCTATGGTGATGTGGGTAAGGGTTCGGCCCAGTCGTTGCGGGGGCAGGGTGCTCGCGTCATCGTGACGGAGGTAGACCCGATTTGCGCACTTCAGGCGGCAATGGAAGGTTACGAAGTGATGAACATGGATCAGGCGTGTCTCGAAGGTGACATCTTCGTCACCACGACTGGCTGCTGCGACGTCATCACCGAGCAACATATGAAACGTATGAAAGACCTGGCCGTGGTCTGCAATATCGGGCACTTTGACAGCGAAATTCAGGTTGAGCGCATGCGCAAATACACGTGGGCGGAAATCAAACCGCAGGTGCACAAAATCACGATGAAGAGCGGTCGCAGCGTCATTCTTTTGGCTGAAGGACGGCTGGTTAACCTGGGCTGTGCGACCGGTCATCCGAGCTTTGTGATGTCCAGCAGCTTTACCAATCAGACCATCGCGCAGATCGAGATGTACAGCTACCCTGAGCGCTATCCGCTTGGCGTCCATGTGTTGCCCAAGCTGCTCGATGAGAAAGTCGCTCGACTGCATCTGGAGAAGCTTGGCGTGAAGCTGGATTTCCTCAATCGGAAGCAGGCGCGCTATCTCGGTGTCTCAAGCGACGGTCCGTATAAACCCGAACATTACAGGTACTAGGCATTACGCGGTCCGGGTGTTTCATTCATCCTGCGGTTGCTGATAATCACGTTTCCGACTTGGCGCTCGAACTCTACAACTCTCTGACACGGCGGAAAGGACGGTTTGAACCGAATGACCCTGGGCGGGTGACGATGTACGCCTGCGGGCCGACGGTTTACAACCCGCCGCATATCGGCAACGCGCGTGCCGCAGTGGTCTATGACGTGCTGTATCGAGTGCTGATGCGCCATTATGACAACGTGGTGTATGCCCGCAATATTACCGACGTCGATGACAAGATTAATGCCGCCGCGGCGGAAGAACAGATCCCGATAGATGAGATCACGGCTCGCTATACCGCCGTTTATCACGCAGACGTCGAAGCGCTGGGCGTACTCGAACCGGTTATCGAGCCGCGTGCGACCCAACATATCGATCTGATTATCGAGATGATTGAGCGATTGATCGAGCTGGAATATGCGTATGAGAATGACGGCCACGTGTTGTTCCATGTCCCGAAGTTCGAGGAATACGGAAAACTATCGGGTCGTAACCGCGATGAGATGATTGCGGGTGCTCGTGTTGAAGTAGCGCCGTACAAGAACGATCCGGCGGATTTTGTCCTGTGGAAACCTTCGCCGGATCAATTGCCCGGATGGGATTCACCCTGGGGACGCGGACGGCCCGGCTGGCACATCGAGTGTTCGGCAATGATCAAAAAACACCTTGGTATCAGCATTGACATCCACGGTGGCGGTAACGACCTCAAATTCCCTCATCACGAAAACGAAATCGCGCAGTCGTGTTGCGCCCATGACGGTGCGCCGCTGGCTCGATACTGGATTCACAATGGATTCGTGGAAATCGGTAACGAAAAGATGTCGAAATCGATTGGGAATGTCCTGCTTGTGCGTGACCTGCTGGAACGTTTTCCAGGCGAGGCTATTCGACTCGCCCTGATTCGAACCCGATATAGGGAACCTTTGAGCTGGAGTGTCGACCTGATTGAGCAGTCCAAAAATCAACTCGATCGGCTGTACGGAGCATTACAAAAAGGCGAAACACTGCCGAAACCGAGTTCTACAGCACCCGGCGCCGAATTTTGCCGCGCCATGGATGACGACTTGAACACGTCTCTCGCGCTGACTGTAATGATGGAGCGCGCGGGCGAAATAAACCGAGCAGTGGACCCGGAGACCATCGCTCGACTGTCCGCGGTGCTGAAAGCCGAGGGTAATGAACTCGGAATCCTGCAGGCACCAGCCGAGGACTGGTTCAAGCAGTCAGCCGGGCAGGAGCTTGATGTCGCCCTGATCGAAAAGCTGGTTGCCGAGCGCAGTCAGGCTCGCGAACAGAAAGATTGGGCAACCGCCGACAGAATTCGGGACCAACTGGCCGATCTTGGGGTCCAGATTCAGGATGGCGCCGTCGGCACCGAGTGGCGCGCAGACTAGAGCCTGCTGACCCATCGTGAACGATACTTATCTACCACAGCCGTCGGCCGAAATCCTTGCAGCTCAGCAAGAGATCATTGACACGTTCAACCTATTTGATGACTGGACCGACCGCTATCAATACATCATTGACCTCGGTAAAGAGATCGGCGATTTCCCCGATGCACTAAGAACGGACGGCAGCCGTCTTCATGGTTGCCAGTCGCAAGTCTGGTTGATTGCGGAACGAAAGGATGAACGCCTGTACTACCGGGGCACCAGCGACTCGTCAATCGTTGCCGGCCTGGTGGCCGTCCTGCTTGCGGTGTATTCTGGGCGCACGCCAGAGGATATTGTCGCTACACCGCCGGATTTTGTGGGGGCATTGAAGTTGGCCGAACACCTTTCGCCGACGCGCAGTAACGGGCTGCACGCGATGATTCAACGCATTAAGCAAATCGCGGTCGAGACGCTGGCCAACAGCTGAATCGCGCCAACAAGCCGCAAATTGCAGAAAAGCAACAGGCCCTAGTTCCTCAGTGGTCTACGGATATCGTCAAAGGTTTGGTGCTGGTCGAAAAATAACTGGACGAGTTTCGGCTCGAAATGGCCACTTGGGGAGATTCGATAGTCTCCCTTGGTCACTATTTTGATGAACCTGCGATGGCTGAATGACGATTTTTTCGGGCGTTCAGACTCTTCCTGCCATGCCGCAGTATGCGCGCGCTGCTCGGCCAGCGCACGGTTGCGGCTATTGAGTCGCTCGATTTTTTTTTGCTTGATTTGATCGAGCATTTCAGCACGTCCAATCAAGTGTCCGACAACGTGCGCGATTGGGGCCACCAACAGGTCAGCATTCGGGTCAAGCGGCACCGGCTCTTTGCGGCGATTGATGAGTTGCACAACGCCAATAACGTCATTCTACAGGTTCTTGAACGGGAAGCAGAACATGGAGCGGATTTTGTAATTACGCCGCTCAAACCCCGGGTCGAATGAATAGGATCTGCGCCCGGGGATGTCCTAAACGTTATCGATTAGAGCCGTCCGCCCGCGCTGGGCGACATAGCCTGCGACGGTTCCGGTGCCGATCGGAACAATAAAATCAGCGCGTTTGGCTCGAGCGACATCGTTCTGAATGCTGGCGGGTTCCAACCAGCGCTTGTTACCAGGGCGACGGATGCTGAAGATTGTGCCGGCCTCGGCCCCGGTCATCATGCGGCGTTTCCGTAGGATCTTATCGAGCAGTTGGTTGAATGTTCGGTTGCGTTGTCCTTCGACGAATTCGAGAAATTCGAGGACCTGTGTGGAACTCACTTTAGACTCCTTCTGCCCGACCTCAAGGTCGATGCGTCTAAAGTGGTGCGACGCTAGGTAACGGTAGCACAAGCGCTAGAATCTGAAGTGTGGCGTGGTTTCAAATTTGGGCCTGATTGAATCGTCACCCGCAGGGCGATCCATCCGGTATAATCCGCGCTCCATTTTTCCTCTCCTACCTTCTAGTTTCCGCCGAATGACAAAGGCATTTCGCGAGTTCAAGTCGCTCGATCTACCGGCCCTCGAAACCGAGGTGCTTGGGCAATGGGATGAAGAAAACACCTTCAACCAAAGCGTCGAACAGCGCAGTGGCGGACCGACCTTCACATTTTACGAAGGACCTCCGACCGCTAATGGTCGACCGGGGATCCACCATGTCCTTGGACGCACCATCAAGGACGCATTCTGCCGTTACAAAACGCTTAAAGGTTACCGTGTAGAGCGCAAAGGCGGCTGGGATACGCATGGTTTGCCGGTTGAAATCGAGGTCGAGAAAGAACTCGGCCTGGATGGCCGTGAAGAGGTCGAAACTTACGGTGTTGCAGCATTTAACACGGCCTGTCGTCAAAGTGTTTCCCGTTACAAGCGCGACTGGGACGAGCTGACGCGACGAATCGGCTATTGGGTCGACCTCGATGATCCGTACGTCACCTATCACACCGAGTACATAGAATCAGTCTGGACGTTAATCAAACGCATCCACGAACGCGGGCTGTTGTACAGGGGACACAAGATTCAGTGGTATAGCCCCGGAACCGGTACTGTGCTTTCCTCGCATGAAGTCTCGCTTGGTTACCAGGAAATCATCGACCCCAGCGTCTACGTGCGTTTCAGGAGCGCGGCGGATCCGACATTGAGCTACCTGGCATGGACCACCACCCCCTGGACATTGATTTCAAATGTCGGCCTTGTGGTTAATCGAGCGCTTGATTACGTCACCGTTGAACTGGACGGCGAAAAACTGGTTCTTGCCGAGGCGCGCCTCGGCGTGCTCGACGGCGATTTCGAGGTCATCGCAAAGCACAAGGGCGAGGATCTCGTGGGCGCGCGCTATGAACCGCTCTATCAGGTCGAGGGGGCCGACTACAACGACAAGTGCTGGCAGATTTACGACGCCGACTACGTGACCGTCGAGGACGGCAGCGGTCTGGTTCATATCGCCCCTGCATTTGGCGCCGAGGACAGCGAGGTGGGCGCGCGCGTCGGCCTGCCATTGGTCAATCCGGTCACGGCGAACGGACATTTCAATAGCTCAGCCGCATTGGTAGAAGGCGCCTGGTTCAAGGATGCCAACAAGGTCATCCTCAAAGATCTGAAGTCACGCGGCCTGTTGTACAGGAGACTCGAATACAGCCACAACTACCCACACGATTGGCGTAAGGGTACGCCATTAATGAGCTACCCAGTGGATAGCTGGTTTGTGCGTACGACCGCGATCAAGGATCGCCTTGTTGAGCTGAATCGTACGATTAACTGGCACCCGCCCGGGATCCGCGACGGCAGGTTCGGCAACTGGCTCGAAAACAACATTGACTGGGCGTTAAGCAGGAAACGGTACTGGGGTACGCCGCTTCCTGTTTGGGTGTCTGATGCTGCCGGCTCCGACTATTTTGAAGTGGTTGGGTCTATTGCAGAACTGCGTGAAAAATGTGGTGATTCGTTGTTCCCTGACGAAGAAATCGATCTGCATCGACCCTACGTCGATGACCTGACATGGCCTGCGCCGGATGGCGGCACAATGAGACGCGTGGCCGATGTCCTTGACGTCTGGTTTGATTCCGGCGCAATGCCCTTTGCACAATGGCATTACCCGTTTGAGAATGTCGAAGGGTTTGAGCGGAATTTTCCCGCGGATTTTATCTGTGAAGGCATCGATCAAACGCGCGGCTGGTTTTACACCCTGCACGCGATAGCGGCGCTTGTTGAAGATAGTGTGGCTTTCAAGAACGTCGTCGTAAACGGCCTTGTGTTGGACGAGAACGGCGAGAAGATGTCCAAGTCAAAAGGCAACACGGTAAATCCATTTGAAGTTGTCGAGCGTTTCGGCGCCGATGTGGTTCGGTGGTATTTGATGAGCAATTCACCGCCGTGGGACAGCATGAAATTTTCAGAACGGGGGCTGACGGAAACACGCGGAAAATTCTTCGGCACAGTAGAGAATGTCTATCGCTTCATGGCGAGCTACGCGAATATCGATGGCGTTACCTGCACCGAGAAAAGTATCCCGGCGCAGAACCGTACTGAACTCGATCAATGGATTCTGAGCCGTTTGCAATCTACCTCAAGGGTCGCAGACGAAGCATTTGAGGCGTACGACTGCACCCGAGCCGCACGGGCACTGGAGCAATTTGTCGACGAATTGTCGAACTGGTATATCCGCCGTTCACGGCCGCGCTTCTGGGCGGCAAAGAAGATGGGAGGCAGTTCGGAAATTCCATTGGAGAGCAAGCTGGCCGCTTATCAAACAACTTATGAATGCCTGGCTGGCCTTGCGGTGATGATGAGCCCGATTGCACCGTTTTTCAGCGACTGGTTGTTTCGAAACTTGAATGATGTCGCCGGACACAGTTCGCAACTGTCAGTGCATCACGAGAATTTCCCGGTCTGCGATGATTCGATGATTCTGCCTCAGCTCGAGCACCGCATGTCGCTGGCGCGTCAAATTGTGCAACTTGTTTTGCTGCTCAGGAACAGAAGTCAGATTAACGTACGCCAACCGCTGACCAAAATACTACTGGTAATTGGCGGCGATGTTGAGCGATCTGCGGTAGAACTGGTCAAAGCGATCATCCTTGAGGAAGTCAATGTTCTCGAAATCGATTACATTGACGACTCTAGCGGCGTTGTTAAGCGTTCGGCGAAGGCGGACTTCAAAAAGCTCGGACCGCGGCTGGGGAAAGATATGAAGGCCGTCGCTGGAGAAATCGCCAGACTCGACGACGCCGCGATCCAGGCTTTCCTGTCTGAAGGCCAAATGATTTTCAATATCGATGGCAAAACCGTAGACGTAAGTGTTGAGGAAATTGACGTCGCCAGCGAAGAAATCGACGACTGGAGTGTCGCCCACGAGAACGGGGTGACGGTCGCCCTGGATACGCGGATCGATGATGCCCTGAAATCGCTCGGCCTGGCGCGAGAGGTTGTCAGCCGCGTTCAATCTCTGCGCAAGAAGTTGGATCTCGAACTCACCGATCGCATCAATGTGTACTATCGGACGCCGGACGACATCAAGTCTGCGATTGACCAGCACAAAGCATTCATTATGAGTGAGACGCTCGCGGTGTCATTCGAATCCTTTGACGACTTTCCGCAAGGTCCGCCGGAAATTTTTGAGATTGGTGATCAAACTCTCGAACTCAGCATCTCGGTAGTACAGTAGCAGACCGGCTGAAACGGGTGGAGATGAGTAATATGTCCTACTACAGTGCGCCACAAAGGTGGTTACTTGCTCTGATTGCCGTTGGCTTTCTCCTCGGGCCTATCTGTGCGCTAGCGTCGAAATCCCCAACTGACACGGTCAAAGAAGCGATCGATGACGTCCTTCAGGTGCTGAAAAACGAAGCTTATGATCGTGAGCAAAGGTGGCTGGAGATTGGGCGCATCATCGATGCGCGCTTTGACTTTCGCAGTATGTCGCAAAGTGTGCTCGCAACGAACTGGCGTGCTGCTACGACAGAGGAAAAGCGCCAGTTTGTCGATTTTTTTTCGCAATATCTCGAAGATACCT
>CAXGUU010000138.1:0-8430 GCA_964012875.1 uncultured bacterium | reverse complement strand
CCAGTCGGCGTGAAAAACCGGCTCATCCGATTCCCGGATTATGGGCCCAAAACAAGTCTGTCCACCCGTATCATGTACGCCGTTCATACCGCCTCCCGAAAAGTCTTCGCACCTAGAGCCAAACTATCGCGGGCCCTCGCGCAACTCAAGCCTTGTCTTCGCCCCAGTCAACGCGATGAAATGTGAGTGCAAACACGGCTCCGGGGGTGGCAGTTCCGGACGTCCACCTTCGCACCCTCAATGTCAAATCGGCGTTCGGCGCAAGATTAGAACCAGGCGTCGCTCCCTAGCTTCTGTCGTGAACTTGATGGCATTGTCTGCAAGGTTGCTCAATATCTAGGTGAGTCCGTCTTCGTCGATATCAATTGACGCCGGGGCACATTCGGATTCGATGTTGGCATGCGATTCCAGCGGCACCTGTCGCGCTGTGGCAGCGGGCGATTTAATCCGGCAAAACACGTAGGAGATTGCTTATCCCGCTATCGGTGCCCGCGCTCGGTCAAGCCGGGTGCCTCGCCCCATATGCTGCGGCGCAAAGATAGTGCACTGGTCAGCCGGCGCCAGGAGCACACACGGCGGCTAAAGACCTGCCGCGCCATTTCCAACACCCTCGTTACTGACGCCCGTCGACAGGCAGCCTGCGGGGCCGTCGAACCACGCCCCCCGGAAATCTATAACTTAGGTGAAACAAAGTTGTTACAAAAGGCTACAAACCGTGCTGCAAGATACTTCACAAAACAGACCGCGGAAGATGGCAAACTAAGACTGAAGAACTAAGCTTATAGTGAAGGCCAAATGCGGTGTTCAGGCCGCTGAACGAGCAAAAGCTGACGCGAAATGGACGCACTCGCTGGAAACATGACTCGATACTTCGGACGGCTCGTCGTTGCAATCAGTGCTGCCCTGTCAGTCGCCTGCGCCACCGTTCCGAGCGACCCGACGCCATTACAATCCGCCGCCCTCGAACATGATGGCTCACGGGCCGGACGCGTTTTCCTGTATCAAAGCCGCGTTGCCGATGCATTGCTTGATCACTACCCACTGGTCGAATACTTCGAACAAGCCGACCCTGCAATCGTCGCTGCCGAGGCGCGCATGACTGAATACTGCAGCCCACTGACACGCGCTGCCCTGTCACGCCTGGAGGGCAAAGAACCGCCTCTGACGCTGCGCCTGCTCGTCTTTGCCAGTATCAGTGAATGTGAATCCGCAGCACGAACCATCGACCACCTGCTGCAGATCGAAGACGGCAGCGGCAGCGTCAGCGCGAACACCGACCACCAGGCTATCTAGCCAGGGGCGCCGTGCCGCTGTCGTTTCAGCGATCGGCACCCGTGGTAGGTGCGATACCTGACGCTCTCCTGCGGCCGGGTTTAGCGTGACATAATCACGCGCACGCTGTCCGACCCGAGGTTGGTAGATTGAGTGCAAGTTTCGAAAGAGCGGCGCCACCAGGGCATTCCGTCCATCATGTTGTGTGTCCGCATGACTGTCCCGACACCTGTTCGATGCTGGTCACCCGGAACGATGAAAGCGGCCGCGCGGTGAGAGTCGAAGGCGACCCCAGCCATCCCATTACGCGCGGTTACCTGTGTAACAAGGTTAACCACTACCTCGACCTCGTCTACAACAAAAACCGCGTGCTTTACCCACATAAGCGGGTGGGCCCCAAGGGTCCGGGTGCTCGATTCGAGCGCATCAGTTGGGATGAAGCACTCGGAGCGATTACCGACAACTTCAAATCCGTCATTGCTGATTACGGATCGGAAGCCATTCAGCCGTTCAATTTTTCCGGCACGCTCGGCTACCTCGGGTACTGGACTGTCGACAACCGATTCTGGAATCGCATCGAGGCGGGCCAGCTCGAAATGTCGATTTGCGTGCACGCCGCGATGTGGGGACACCTACACAGTTATGGCCAGGCCAACGGTCCTGATCTGGCGATGGCCGCCGGGGAAGCCGAGGTGATTATTCTGTGGGGCCTGAACCCGGTCTCGACCAGTGTCCATTCCGTGCCGTTCATCCGTGAAGCACAAGCGCGCGGTGCCCAGATTGTCTTGATCGATCCAAGAGTGACCCGAAGTGCATGGCTAGCCGACTGGCACGTGCAACCCCGTCCGGGTACGGACGGCGCGCTGGCACTGGGCATGATGCATGTCATGGTTAATGAAGACCTGCATGACCAGGCCTTCCTGGACCATCAGGCGCGCGGCTGGGACAAGTTCCGGGACGAGCGCCTGCCCGAGTACACGCCAGAACGGGTTGCTGAAATCACCGGCTTATCAGTCGAGGATATCGTCCGGCTCGGCAAGCTTTTTGGCAGCACCAAAAAGAGCTATATCCGTGGCGGCCACGGCCTCAACCGCCACCAGAACTCAGGCATGATGTGTCGCACCATCCTGCTGCTGCCGGCCGTCACGGGAGCCTGGACGGAATCCTGCGGTGGCGCCGGTTTCGGGCGCATCGAAGAAAACTGGGCGCCCATGTTTCGCGAAGATCTGCAGCGCGACGATTTGGGTGACCGTGCGTCCAAGCGCATGATCAACATGGTCCAGCTGGGGCGTGCGTTAACTCAGGATCTCGGCATCGATAATGCGCCGCTGGAGCCGCCGGTCAAACACCTTTTCGTGTATAACGCCGACCCAGCGAATTGTGCACCGAACTCAAAAGCCGTGCGGGAGGGAATGTGTCGCGACGATTTGTTTGTCACCGTCCACGACACCTTCTGGACTGATTCCTGCCTTTATGCAGATATCGTACTGCCCGCCGACACGCAATTGGAACGAACCGACATGCACGGTTCCTACGGCTTTTTTCATTACGCGATGAACACGCCAGTGATCGAGCCGCTGGGCGAGTCCTATTCCAACTCGCGCTTGTTTCGCGCCCTCGCCCAACGGATGGGCTACACCGACGACGCCTTCGCACAGACCGATGAGGAAATCATCCGCGATAACCTGCTCGACGGTGAAAAAAACTGTCTTGTAGACGGGATCGACTATGACACGTTCAAAGCGCGCGGCTGGGCCCTAGGGAATACGGACCACCCCGCACGCCAGTGGCTTGAAAACGGCTGGCCAACCGTTGACGGCAAAATCCAGTTCTGGTCTGACGAATTGCTGGAACTGGGTATCGACCCGATGCCCTGTTACGTCTCGGAAGTGGAAGGCTGGGAAGAGACTGAACGCCGCAAGACCTATCCCTTTCAGGTCTTAAGCAACGCCTCCCACTACTTCATCGGCGATTCGTTTCAATCGGTTGAACGACTGCAGGCCATGCAGTCGCGCCCAACCGTTGAACTCAACCCTGAGGATGCGGCAGAGCGCGGCATCACGGACGGTGATCTGTGCCGTATCTATAACGATCGCGGAGAAACCTATGCCTGGGCGGTCATTATCGAGGGCCTGCTGCGCGGCATTTGTGGTACGCAAAAACAATTCAAGGGCAGCAATACGCCCGGCGGTCTGAATATTAACGCGCTGGTCAGCGAAGACTTGAGCGACTTTGGCTTCGCGCCCATCTTCTATTCGTGCCTGGCAGAAGTCGAAAAAGCTGACGAAGCGAGATTACAGTGTGATCTCCTCGCTCAATGGGGCGAAAGCGGTTACATCGCACGGTGGCGCCAGATGAATCCCGGCGCCGAACAAAGTGATGAAGACATCCTGACGGCCGCGCGCGACGCCCATCCCGATCTCTTCGGCGATTGACCGCCGGCGTTATTCGCTGGTCAGCCGGTCATCGGCGACCAGTTTCGACAGCGCGGTTGATACGTGTTCGTTCAGAACGTCGGCGTTGGCGGCTAAGGACGGTGTGACGAGGGTATCCTTAGTTCGCGCCGCGCTGTAGACGCCGTCCATGGTTTTGCTGGCCATGACGCTGGTCACTCTGAACTCGGCCGCAGTCTCCAAGTCTTTCAACAGACCCGCGCTCGAGCGTTGGTAACCCAGCCGGGTCAATCGGACCTCAAGCGCAATGTCGGCCTGGTCGCCAAGCTCGATCAAAGTAAATCCCTGCCGACGAAACCCCTGTTCAAGCGTTTGTCGGATGTTCCTCAACATTTCCGGGGCTGCCGTAATCGCAGATTGGTGATCGCGGGGATCACGTAAACCGATCAGATCGGTACCGCGGGCATCAACGACCTCGATCGCCATCGTCCGCCCGCGGCCGCGTTCCGACTCGGCCGCGATGTCGAGACGGGGCTGCACCGGCAGAATCTGGGGGGTCGCGGCGCAGGCCGCCAATAACGCCAGGCACAGCAAAGACAAAAGCAGACGTCTTGAGGCAGGATTGTTTCGCATGATGAGCTCTTGGATCTGAATTTCAATCCGAACGAATATTGAAAGATAACGACACCCTTTCCGTGTCCGACAGATTGGGCGAAACCCAATGCTTCAGCCAACCGGGAAAGAACAGTATCGTGCCTTCTTTCGGTGCTACCGAGTGCACACCTTCTGTAAACGGCGTGGATTGTGCGAAACCGGAAAACCCCTGCCAGTGGGTCGTGGGGCTCCCTTCCCGGCAGTCCATGAATTCAATCACGCCCTGCTCGGAACCGGAGGTCTGCAGATACACGACGCCCGACAACAGCGAATTGGGATGTGTATGCATCGCGTTGAAATTGCCGGCGCGGTTGACGTTAGCCCACAAATGGCCGTTGTTGAATACCAGCGCGGAATCGTACTCGGGCGCGACTTCGTTACTCAGCCGCATGATTTGATCGATGAGCCAGCCGAATTCGTCGTGCACGTAGAGTTCGTCGTGTGACTGCCAGCCACCGAAATTGGTTTTTTCAACACCACGCTCTGATTTTTCAAGCTCGAACACCTTGTCCAGCATGCGCGCTCGATGCTGGTCCCAGTCAGCGCCAAGCTCAGTGAGGTCAGCTTCCCAGAGTGGCGAGTAGAAGAGTTTGGTTTCTTTCATCGCAAATCAGGCCTGAGCCAGGCCTCCTCCTGGCGGACCGCGGCGAGGCGCGCCCGAATCCTCGCTTTCGCATCGCGGGCCATTTCTACGGTATCGATCTCGGCGGGGGTTCCCAATCCGGTGGTCACATTCTGCATCGTCTGAATCTGCTTGCGGTACAGACGGCAGGGGCCACGGATCAGCAGAGGACTTGTCGGGCCAATTTTCTCACCGGGGGTCAGCGTGCGTTCCCGCTCAATCAGGGTCGGGCGACTGGCTTGCTCGCAGCGTCTCACGTCCTTGTTCCGCCGAACCGATTGCTTTCCCCGTATTTTCGCACGCGCTCCCCGCCAATGTCCGCGCTCATCGAGCCACACCTCCGGGGCGATTGCTTCTCCCCGGTCAGTAACCTTGTCAATGCGCTTGAATTCCATTGCCTTCAGATCGCGAGTAAGTGCGCGGGTACCTGCATTGTCGTTGAGCCCATCATAGGTAAGCGAAACGATACAGTAGCACTGCGATTGCATTGCAGTCAGCGTCCATACACTGTCCACAAAGCTAAACGGGCCGGTATCAGCGCTCGCGCTCGGTCTATAATTTCGACCGGCGGAGCGCTCACGCGCCGGAAATCAGTTCACATTCAAGGTAATTTTAATGAACAAGGTATATAGCGATGCCAGCGCCGCGCTCGACGGCGAATTAACCGACGACATGACCATTGCCGCTGGTGGTTTTGGCCTGTGTGGCATCCCCGAAAACCTCATTGCCGCAGTGGTGGATTCCGGTGTCAAAGGCCTGACCATTGTCGGCAACAATGCGGGGGTCGACGACTTCGGCATGGGGCTGCTGCTGCAGGGGCGCCAGGTCAGGAAAGTCATCGCCTCTTACGTTGGCGAGAACAAGGAATTTGAACGCCAGGTCCTGGCCGGCGAACTCGAACTGAATCTCACGCCACAAGGCACACTGGCCGAGCGCCTGCGGGCGGGCGGTGCCGGCATCCCCGGTTTCTACACGCGCACCGCTTACGGCACCACGCTGGCCGATGGCAAGGAAACCAAAGACTTTAACGGCCTTGGCTATGTGCTCGAAGAAGGGATCGTGGCCGATGTATCGATCGTGAAAGCATGGAAAGGCGACAAAGCCGGGAACCTTGTTTTCCGCAAAACTGCGCGCAACTTCAACCCCATGATCGCAACCTGCGGCAAACTCTGCGTCGCCGAGGTGGAAGAACTGGTTGAAGTCGGTGAACTTGACCCCGATGAAATCCATACGCCGGGCATATACGTCGACCGCATCATTGCGGGCCGTGGCTACGAAAAACGCATCGAGTTCCGAACCATTGCTGGTTCCTCGGCAAAAGGTGGTTCGCCGGCGCGCGACATGATGGCAAAGCGCGCTGCACAGGAATTGAAGGACGGATTTTACGTGAACCTCGGCATCGGCATCCCCACACTGGTGGCGAATTTCATTCCGGATGACATCAACGTCACGCTGCAATCTGAAAACGGCTTACTCGGCATCGGACCGTTTCCCGACGACAGTGATGTCGACCCCGATCTGATCAATGCCGGCAAACAGACCATTTCGACAATCAACGGTTCGAGCTTCTTCTCAAGCGCGGATTCGTTCGCGATGATTCGCGGCGGCCACGTCGACCTCTCCATTCTCGGCGGTCTCGAAGTCGCCGCCAACGGCGACCTCGCCAACTTCATGGTGCCCGGAAAGATGGTCAAAGGCCCCGGTGGTGCCATGGACCTGGTTAGCGGCGTAAAGCGCGTGATTGTATTGATGGATCATGTCGCCAAGGATGGCAGTCACAAAATTCTTGACCAGTGCGCCCTGCCGATTACCGGCAAGGGTGTAGTCGATATGATTATTACCGACCTTTGCGTATTTGAAGTTCTGCCGGACGGCGGTGGTCTGAAACTGTTGGAACTACACGACGGTGTCAGCATTGATGACGTGCGCAGCAAGACCGGCTGCGCATTCGCAGAAAACTAGCCCACGGGATCAAAGCCATGGCACTTAAAACAGCCGACGAGTATCGCCAATCGTTGAACGATGGCCGGGTGGTTTACTGGGGCGGAGAAACCATCAGCAATGTCAGTGAACATCCGCGCTTCCAGGTCCCTATTGCGGTTGGAAGCCGGGACTACGCTTACAACGACCCCAAACTGCGCGATCTCATCACTTACACCACTGAGGACGACACCCTCGCACACCGCGTCTACCAGGTCCCGCGCACCATTGAAGAGCTCGAGCTGAGACTGGACCTTGGGCGACAGATGTCAATCGTCGGCGGCGTCACCGGCGTCTACATGGCCCTGTTACAAATCAAAGACCGGTTGGCGCAAGTCAACGCCCAATACGCACAAAACATTGAGAACATGTATCGATATGCGCGCGACAATGACTTGCGCGCCGCCGAGGTCATTACCGACGCCAAGGGCGATCGCTCGAAGAAGGCGCACGAACAGATCGATCCCGATCTCTATGTGCGGATTGTCGATCAAAACGCTGACGGCATCATCGTGCGCGGCGCCAAATTACACATTACCGCCGCCGCTCTGGTTCACGAGCTGGTGGTGATGCCAACCAAATCGATGCGTGAGCACGAAGCCGATTATGCGGTTGCCTTCAGCATTCCGGTCGCGGCCGAAGGCGTGAAAATCATTAACCGCAGTTTCGCGCCGGCAGAACTGAACGAATTCGACTATCCGGCGAGTTCACATCACAGCATGCCAGAGGGTTTCGTGATCTTCGACGATGTGCTGATACCGTGGGATCGCGTTTTCCTGGCTGGCGAGTGGCAGCTGGCCGGCTCATTTGCTGCTGCGCTTGGGTTATGGGAACGCACACTGGGGCTTGCACTCGCCGCCAACGAGGCAGAGATCATGGTCGGCCTCGCCGACCTGGTGACCGCGCAGCAGGGCAAGGAGCGGGACAGTCACGTACAGGACACCATCGCCGAACTGATTTGCTATTCGGAGATGATTCGCATGGGACTGGATGACGCGGTGCGCAACTATGAATCGACGCCGAGCGGCATGCTGCACCCGAGCACTCTCGGCATTAACGTCACCAAGTATTACTATGCGTCCAACTTTCACCAGATGGTTGGCAAGCTGCATGACGTCGCCGGCGGCCTCACCATCACACTGCCCGAAGAAGCCGATTTAAGACACCCCGAGGCCGGCCCTTACCTGCGCAAGTACCTCATGGCCAAATCTGACACCGACGTCGAACAACGGATGCGCGTCTACACCCTGATTCGAGACATGACCGCCGACGCCTTCGGCGGCTGGAACCTGGTGACGGCGCTGCAGGCCGGCGGCGGTCTCAAGGCACAACGCATCATGATGTCCCGCACGTTCGACATGCCGAAAGCCCGTACCGCCGCACTGCGTGCCGCCGGCGCACTAAAAGAAGACTAGCCCCGGCGCGAGCACGCGACAAAGCAGATGGCCGCCGCAGTCGTTTTGTGAGTGACAGGCAGGGACGTGCAGCGTAGAAGAGACTGGCCGGGCT
>CAXGUU010000137.1:0-8452 GCA_964012875.1 uncultured bacterium | reverse complement strand
GCTCGGGTTTAACGAAGCGTTGAGGTCTGCACTGCGCGAAGACCCGGACGTCATTCTGGTCGGCGAGATGCGCGACCTGGAAACCATTCGCCTGGCCCTGTCGGCCGCAGAGACGGGACACCTCGTATTCGGAACACTACATACCAGCTCGGCTGCCAAAACCATCGATCGCGTGGTTGACGTCTTCCCGGCAGAAGAGAAGGACATGGTGCGCGCGATGTTGTCAGAGTCCCTGCGCGCGGTGATTTCCCAAACCCTGATGAAGAAGAACGGCGGTGGCCGCATCGCCGCTCACGAAATCATGATTGGCACGCCAGCGATAAGAAACCTTATTCGCGAGAACAAAATTGCTCAGATGTATTCGGCTATCCAAACTGGACAGCAATTCGGTATGCAAACGCTTGATCAAAATCTGCAACAGTTGGTTCAGCAGAACGCTGTGTCGCGTTCAGAAGCACGCTCGAAGGCGGTAAATAAAGACGCTTTCTGAGTTTCGATCCTGAGCTTACTGTAGTCACTTAGGCCGGCCTTTTCTTGGAGATGAGAGATGGAACGCGAACAAGCCATTAAATACATGCGCGATCTTCTGACCTTGATGGTCGAGAGGAAAGCGTCGGACATGTTCATAACGTTGGATTTTCCGCCGGCGATCAAGATCGACGGCAAAGTCACCCCGGTGTCGAAGACCAAACTCAGCTCCGATAACACCAAGGCTCTGGTTTACGCGATCATGAATGATCGCCAGATCAAGGAATATGAAGCGACCAAGGAGTGTAACTTCGTCATCGCACCGACAGACATAGGACGCTTCAGGTGTAACGCGTATATCCAGCAAGGTGCCTGCGGACTGGTGCTACGCGTGATTGAAACAGAAGTGCCGAATCTCGACAAACTCGGTCTGCCCGAAGTACTGAAAGACATCATCATGGCCAAGCGAGGGCTCGTGATCATGGTCGGCGGCACCGGCTCCGGCAAGTCGACCTCGGTGGCAGCCATGATTGACCACCGCAATGCAAATTCATACGGTCACATCATCACGATCGAAGATCCGATCGAGTATGTTCATCCGCACAAGAACTGCATCATCATGCAGCGCGAAGTCGGCGTTGACACCGACGACTGGGATATCGCCCTGAAGAATACGTTGCGCCAGGCGCCTGATGTCATCTTGTTGGGTGAGATTCGGGATCGCGAGACCATGGAATTCGGTATCGCGTTCGCCGAAACGGGACACCTCGCGGTGGCGACCCTGCACGCAAACAGCGCCAACCAGGCGCTCGATCGCATAATTAACTTTTTCCCTGAAGAGCGGCGCACGCAGCTGTTAATGGATTTATCCCTCAACCTGCGTTCGATAATTTCGCAACGACTGTTGAAAAAGGCAAACGGTAAAGGTCGCGCGGCCGCAATCGAAATCTTGCTCAACTCACCACTGATTTCAGATCTCATTCTCAAGGGCGAAGTACACGGCATCAAGGAAATCATGTCGAAATCCAACGAAGCCGGCATGATCACTTTCGACCAAGCTCTGTTCAATCTCTACGAAGAGGATCTCATCACCATCGACGATGCGCTCAGGAATGCCGATTCGCAAAACGAATTGCGCTTGCGTATCAAACTTGAAGGCAAGGCCGCCAAAGGCCGTAACATGTTGGGCGAAGAGGGCGGCCTGCAGTTGGAGGAAACAGAGGAAGAGAGCGGCATGATGCGCTGAATCCTGGCGAGTCAGTGCTTGCCGGACAGACCTCACACTGAGGTCGCGCCTGGATGGATACCACGTAGTCGTTACGAAATCGCTGAATAAACAATTATGGACATCACGCCTTATTTAAACCTGCTGCGGGACAAATGCGGCTCCGATCTTTTCTTTACGGTCGGCGCTCCGGTCAAGGTCAAGATCGAAGGCACCATCAATTCGGTCGGCAAGACACAGCTAACCGGCGACATCGTGAAAGCGGCTGCCTACGACATCATGAACGACAAGCAGATCGAATCGTTCGAAGAGACCATGGAATGCGATTTTGCGATTGCACTACCCGACAAGTCAGCGCGTTTCCGCGTCAATATTTTCCGCCAGCGCGGGCAAGTTTCGATGGTCTTGCGCCGTATCCCGGTCGATATTCCCACGATAGAGCAGTTGGGTTTACCCGAGATTCTGTCCGAGATGATTATGCACAAGCGTGGTCTGATACTGATGGTTGGTGCTACCGGCTCCGGCAAATCGACCACGCTCGCGGCCATGCTCAATGAGCGCAATCGACAGATGACGGGGCATATTCTGACCATCGAAGACCCGGTTGAATTCTCGCACCCCAATCTGAAGTCAATCGTCAATCAACGCGAAGTCGGCGTCGATACGCTGAACTACCAGAATGCGCTGAAGGCATCACTGCGCGAAGCGCCGGACGTCATACTTATCGGCGAAATCCGTGATCGGGAGACCATGGAGGCGGCGCTGGAGCTCAGCAATACTGGCCACCTTGCGATTTCGACATTGCATGCGAGCAATGCCAACCAGGCGATGGAGCGCGTGATCAATCTCTTCCCGCAGGATCTGCACAAGCAGCTGTTGATGGACCTGTCGCTCAATTTGCGCACGGTGGTGTCGCAGCGGCTGGTTAAGGGTGTCGATGGCAAGCGGGTCGCGGCGATTGAAGTTCTGATCAATACGCCACATATCGCCGATCTCATTTTGAAAGTCGAGCTGCAAGAAATTAAAGAAGCCATGGAAGGCAGCGGTTCCCGCGGTATGCAGACTTTCGATATGGCGTTGCACAACCTCTTCAAAGAGGAGCGTGTGCCTCTTGAGGAAGCGCTCGGGAACGCGGATTCACGGACCAACCTGGAAGCGAAGATTAACTTCGGTTAGCTGCGCCGCGGCCGACTAGGCGCCATAACCCGGGGAGAATAGTCCCGGATGACCGGAGCCCGTCCCGCCGGCGGGGTGACCGTGTTCGCGCGCCGTGGTGTATGGTCTGGCTTTCGGCGTTAGACAGATACATGGCATCCAGAAGCGGTCTTAACAATAATCAGGGTCGGGTTGGACCCGGCCCGTGGGGGCGACGTCTGGTTATTGTTAAGGTCGCTGCCAGGCATACCGTGGCCGGGCTGAGCCATATACATAAGACTGCCGCAAGCCGTCTCCGCTGGTTCCTAGTGGTCACAGCAAGCCTCGGATTGACCGCGAGCACGGGCATCGTTGTTGCGGCTGAAACGGTCGGCGAATGGGCGCCCGTAGTTGGATTGGCACCCGAAGTGCGCACGCGGCAGATTCACGTCAGGCGCTCGCGTTGTCTGCCGCGCGCTGCAGAAGTTGCCGTACCCGTGTACCCGCTGGCCGGCATTATCGAGTTGGATTGGGGGCGGATGAAACCAGATTGCAGGGACCGCAGCGGTTGGTCCGACCTCGGTGCGATTCGCCTGGTCAGCGGCGACGACGCGCAGACTGTCGCGGCCTGGTACGCCGAGCGCCTTTCCGGCTACGCCCAGTACCGCGCTGCGCCAGGGCTGCTGTTTATTGCACGTAATATCGAAAACTTTCTGTGGTCTCGCGATTACTACAAATATTCGAACGTAGCCATCAAGCCGGCCGACAGCGCGTGGCAGCAGGCCGGCTATAAAACCATCATTGAGTTAAATCGACCGGCGTCGGATTAACCGCCGGCGCGCCGGCTTACGCATACGCTTATGCCGAGACTTTCCCCGTATTGTGCGCGGTCGGACAAGGGTTTAGTGTGTTGCTCTCAAAGGTATTACGGCCACGAAGATGGTAACTGGGTGCATCCGTTCAAAAACCGTAAAGAATGGAATCGTCAGATAGGAAGAGATGGCTAGACCGCAGGCAGATTCACACAAACAAATTGAAACCGAACGCGTGATCGTCACCGAATGGCATTTTCCGCCCGGTGGCGAAACGGGCTGGCACGAACACCAGTATGACTACGTGGTTGTCCCCCTGGTTACCGGAACACTGCTGCTCGAGACCGAAGACGGCGAAAAAGCAGCCGACCTGAAGATGGGCCAATCCTACAATCGCAATGTCGGCGTGCGCCACAACGTTATCAATGCCAACAGCTTCGATTTTCGCTTTATCGAAATCGAACTGAAGCCGTGACCCGTGGTTGAACCGGCGTATTCGGAACTTCGCGGAATAAAGCTGACATGAAAGCACCCCAAACTACGGCTTCGATTATCGACGGATACGATCTTTATTTTGACGGTGGCGATGGCCTTAACGGCAGTCTCTATATATGCGTGCCGCGGCAGGCTGCGCCGCCGGACGCTGCCGTTGCAACATTGCGTGGTGCGGCACTGTGGTCCGACACACCAACGAAATCGGTCGCAGATGATCAGCGACAGGCGTACAAGGATGGCCTCGCTTTCGTTAGTGCCGTGTCCTTCGTTGCGAAAAATGGTGGGGAGCTGGTGGCGGCGCGATTCGATCACCCCAAGTTTCCATCCGACGCTGAACGTTGGAAGGCGTGGCTGACGGCGCTGGATCAAGAGTTTCGGCGCGTTGACTGAATCGATTCGCGGCAGTTGCCTGTGCGGAGGCGTCTCATACATCCTGCATGGCAGTGTTGCGGAAATTTCGAACTGTCATTGTTCAACCTGCAGGCGCCAGCACGGTTCAGCTTTTTCGACCTACGCGAAGACAGCCTCCCGGGATCTTGAAATCTGTACCGGGCTCGATTTGATTCAGTGCTTTCAATCGTCCCCACACGCGACTCGTGAGTTTTGCCGACGTTGTGGCAGTAAACTTTTCTATCGCTCACAATCCGAGCCAAATCAGGTGTGGCTCGATGCCGGTTGCCTGGACGATGACCCGGGCGTCGGTGTCAGCCAGCATGTGTTTGTGGCGTCCAAAGCCGAATGGCATGACATTTGCGATGACTTGCCACAGCACAGCGCTCGTCCACATGACTGAGGAACGAACCAGTATGGCTACGCTTATAACCCGAGGTGCAAAGCTTTGTCTCTGTGGATTGATATTTCTGCTCGCCGCCTGTGGTGCCGGCGAAGAAAGCCCCTTCAGTCGCATTGACTCTCCCAACGGAGCCTGGACCCTGCGCATCACCGTTGCCGAGTCTCGCATGCCGCAGGGGCCGTTCTACATTACCGCCTACATGGCCCCCAAGGGCGACAGCGTAGGCACGCGTTTGCTTCACACCAAGCTCGAGAACGACGGCGTTCCTTTCACGAAGCACAATATTGCCGCACGCTGGGTCTCAACAACTTCGGCCTTGCTGTGCCTGCGGGCGACGGACCTGCCCGATCGAGGCATTCGTTTTGATACCGCCGAGGGCGTGACGGTGACCGAAATAGACCAGTGCTAGCCGGGACCCGATGTCACTAGCAGTGTCGCAGCATGTCCCTAACCGTAACGAGCGGGTTTATGCGGTGGTGTCCCTCATTCCCGCTGGTACCGTGGCTACTTATCGCCAGGTCGCGGCCCTGGCCCAGGTAGACGGTCCGGCCGGCGCGCGTCAGGTCGGGTATGCCCTGTCGGCGCTGCGCCCCGACACGACGGTGCCGTGGCATCGGGTCGTGAACGTAAAGGGAAAAGTCAGTCCACGCGGACGCCATGGTCGTGAGCATGTTCAAAATGAACGCCTGGCGCTCGAAGGGGTCGAAGCGGATGCCGAGGGTTACATCGACATGACACGCTATGAATGGAACTACATCATCTGAGCGGTCGCGCCGGCCGCGCAATGTTGTCGGCTTAGGCGTCGCTGTCGCGCTGTTTGGCTGGTTGTTCTGGTCGATGTTGCGTTCGACGACTGATTACGAAGCCGTGATGTGCGACAAAGACATTGCTTCTTCGACGGTGGATGTCGTCATGCTGAGCGCGAGCTGGTGTGGTTACTGTCGGCGCGCGCGTGCTTACCTGCAGGATAAACAGATCAGCCATTGCGAATTCGATGTCGAGCAAAGCGAAGAAGGGCGTCGGCGTTTCGCCGGAATGTCGGTCAAGGTCGTACCGATGATTGAGGTTGGCAAGGATACCCTGGTGGGCTACAGCCGAACCGAGCTTGAGCAAAGCCTGCTGGCTCAGGATTTGATGGATCCTGCGCATGCGGATTGGTGATCGAACCAGTTTTACTAGAAGCGGCCTCAAAAATAATTCCGGCACCAACGCTACCGCAATTATTTTTGAGGCTACTCCTAGAACGCTTCGGCCCGCACGCAGTAAAGCTGTTGGCCCGCATCGAGGTACTTTTTCTCAAAGGCACTGATTGGTTGCTGCGGGGATAGTGCCGCAACCGTGACCGCGAAGTTGCCGTGCAGTTCGATGCTAGCGGCAAACTCTTCGGCGTAGATGCGCCAGTTCGTGCGCAACTCCAGACGCCTGCTGATTCCGAGCATCAACGGCATCAGCGGATGCGCATGCCAGCGTCGCATGAGATGTCGCTGTTTGGGCCACGGATTGGGGTAGAGTAGGAAATGGTGGCTCAGGCGCACTTCATGTTGCGCCAGCAACGACCAGCAGTCTTCAAGGTTCGCGCGTACAAACAGGACATTTTCGGGAATGTCGCGGCGCGCTCGCGCCCTGGCGAGACGGACCTCACTTCTATCCACGCCCACCACGAGTGCGGTGCAGAATCGTTCGGCGAGGGCTACCGTCGAAGCACCGGTACCGCAGCCGCTATCCAGGATGAGGGCATTGTCGCAATCGTTCAGGCGTGCCAGGGCCTGCGTTCTGAAATGCGCCGCATGCGGCGCTGGGGGACGTCGAAACGAATGTTGTAGGTGATGATTGACGACTCGTTTCAGGCGCGGGTGAATGCCCTGCTGATCCGTAGCAACAGGACGCGGCGTGGCATTCAATCGAATTTCACGTGCGCGCTGTCAAATACCGGTCCGTCAACACACACTCGCTTCATGGCCGTCCCCGCCGGGGTCACAACCTTCACGGTGCATCCGGCGCAACCACCTACCGCGCACGCCATATATTCTTCGAGCGACAACCATGCCGGGACAGCGTATTCCGCCGCCAGTTGCTGCACCGCGTGCAGCATCGGCGTCGGTCCGCATGCGAAAATTTCCGTATCGCCCGGTGCGAGTGCGCCCGAGTCAAAGTAGCAGCGTGCTAAATCAGTGACGTGGCCTTCGTAGCAGCCCACGAAACCGGCATTGCTGGCCAGCCTTGAGGCTATGCCCCAGTCATCGAGTAGAGGCATTGCGGCAATGACCTCGTCGGGCATGCCGTCGACCATGATCTGCGACGGCCGTGCGTGGAACGGGAACGGCGCTTCCGAACCCATTAACACCAACGGAGCCAGACCATCAACCCGTTGGCGCAGATGATCGGCAAGAAACACCATTGGCGGAATGCCAACGCCACCACCGATGAGCAACGGGCGAGCGCGGTAGTTTTCGAGTTTGAAAGGCTGGCCGATAGGACCAAGGACGCTCAGTACGTCACCCACGCCGCGTTCTGACAACAGCCGCGTCCCTTCACCGTGCACTTTAAACAGGACGTCGATCCAGCCTTGCGGCGAGGCTCGCATGACCGACATCGGACGGCGCATGGGCAGGCGTTCGCTACAGCGCAGATGAATAAAGCAACCCGGCTTGCAGCGCGCGGCAATCCGCGGCACCTGAATACGCACGACGCACTGCTGGCCGTCGTGGTGGCTGATGTCGAGCAATTGGCCCGCTTCGAGCAGGATGGTGCCGTGGTCATCCTGCGAAGGTTTCCGATCAGGTGCTGGCATCGATCTGTCAGTTGGCCAATTCGTGCACTACGCGGCCACCGACAATGGTCGTAACAACTCGTCCTCGAAGGCGGTCGCCGAGTAGCGGGTTATTCTTTCCCGCGCTCGCCATGCTCGTCGCGTCTAGCAACCATTCGCGTTGCGGGTCGATAATGATGAGATCGGCCGGTTTACCGCGCGCGATAGTGCCGCGGTCTAGGTCGAGTATCTTCGCCGGTGCAGTGGTACACGCTTCGATCGCACGCCCCAGACTCAAACGGTTGCCGCGGGCCAGCGTCATCAACTGCGGCACAAACGTATCGAAACCGGATATCCCGGGGTCACTTGCTGCAAATGGTGTGGCTTTGGCATCAGCATCATGTGGTTCGTGGTGGGCGGTCACGGCATCGATCTGCCCTAGCGCCAGCGCGCGAATCAGACCGGCCCGATCGCGCGCAGAACGCAAAGGCGGGCGCACGTGGTGAGTGGGATCAAAATTGGATATGGCGGTGTCGTCGAAACTCAGATGCATGAGCCCAACGTCGCAGCTGATCGGCAGCCCGCGCCGGCGTGCTGCGCGCATCAACGCCGCCGCCTGTGTTGTCGACAACGTGCGAAAATGAGCGCGCGCACCAGAATTTTCCACCAGTGCTAGGTCGCGGGCGAGACCAATCGTTTCAGCGGCACTGGGGATGCCCGCGAGGCCCAGTCGGGTGCCATGCGCGCCCTCGTGCATAACGCCGTGGCGCGCAAGC
>CAXGUU010000136.1:0-8484 GCA_964012875.1 uncultured bacterium | reverse complement strand
ACTGGTGCGCGCGTCTGAGTGCAACGGCATCGAACCAGCCGCAGCGACGTGGACGGCCTGTGGTGGCACCGAATTCGTGACCTTTACGCGCGAGATGTTCACCCATTTCATCAAAGAGTTCTGTCGGAAACGGTCCGGAGCCAACCCGCGTGGTGTAAGCCTTGGTGATGCCGAGCACATAGTCGATCAGGCGCGGGCCGCTGCCGGTTCCCGTGGCACTGAAACCCGCAGTCGTGTTCGACGAGGTGACGTAGGGGTAAGTGCCGTGATCGATATCGAGCAAGGTACCCTGCGCCCCCTCATAAAGAACATTCGAACCGCTCCGATGCGCCTGGTACAGCAGTTCTGTCACGTCACCAACCAGCGGTGCTATTTCCTCCGCGAATGACATCTGCTGATCCAGGATCTGCTGAAAGTCAAGGCGCTTGGCGCGGTAATAGTTCGCCAGTACGAAGTTGTGATAGTCCAGTACCTCACCCAGCTTCGCCGCGAAACGCTCGCGAAACATGAGGTCACCGATCCTGAGCGCCCGTCGTGCCGCCTTGTCTTCATAGGCCGGGCCGATGCCGCGACCGGTGGTCCCGATTGCCTGCGCACCGCGCGCCTTTTCGCGCGCCTGGTCGAGCGCGACGTGGTAAGGCAATATCAACGGACAGGCCGCACTGACAGTCAGCCGCTCACGTGCCGGTACGTCGCGCGCTTCAAGCATCTCAATCTCTTCGATGAACGCTTCCGGTGACACGACAACGCCATTGCCGATCATGCAACGTACAGTCTCACGTAGGATACCGGAGGGGATGAGGTGCAGAATGGTTTTTTCACCGTCGATAACAACCGTATGCCCGGCGTTGTGTCCGCCCTGAAACCGCACCACGTTGTCAACGCGGTCGGTGAGCATGTCGACGACCTTGCCTTTACCCTCGTCACCCCACTGGGTACCGATGATGATGACTGATTTACCCAATTAAGCGTGTCCTTGTAAATGGATACGAATGCTGGTCACCGCTGGCATCAGCCCTCGCTGACATCTTCGAGCTGCCAGGTGCCACTTTCATCAGACAGAAGCTGCGTACAGCCGAGCGCTGCCGCATCACCCTGCTGGCCGGACAAACCCTGCACAACAACGTAACCTGCAGCCCGATAATCCCGAATTGCCGCAAGCAAATCGGGGCTTGTACCGGACGGCGCAAAAATCCGATTAAGTTCAACCGCAGCGTCGTTGCTCATCGCCGTCAGGACCTTGAGGTCGGTACTGAAACCGGTCGCGCTGCGTGCGCGGCCGAAGGTTTCGCCGATATTGTCGTAGCGCCCACCCCAGGCGATGGCACGCCCGGCAGCCGGCGTATAAGCCGCGAAGATGATGCCGGTGTGGTAACGATAGCCGCGCAGCTCCGCGAAATCGATATGGATATCGAGGTCGGGGGCGCGCGCACCCAGCAGTTCAACAAGTGCCGTCATCTCGTCAAGCGCGGCGCGAACAGACTCAGGCGCATCAGCGAGCTGATCTCTGGCAGCAGCAACAGTGCTGGCGTCGCCGTTAAGCGTCAACAATACGAGCAGGTGATTCGAAACATCGGCGTCGACATCCACGAGCAGCGACTGCAGCCCGGTCTTGTCTTTCATGAGCAACATGTCGAGTACCTTCGACTCGAACTCCGCCGAGAAGGCTGCCGACCCACAGATTGCGTGAAAAAGCCCCATGTGCCCCAATTCGATCGTGATGTTGTCGACACCCGCGGCGCGCAGAATATCAAGCAGCAGCGTGATGATTTCGGCATCGCTCTCGATACCACGGTGACCATAGAGCTCAGCACCGAGCTGCAGAGGGTTCCGCGACCCGGCAAATTTGTCCGGGCGCGTGTGAACCACAGGCCCGATATAGCACAGCCGTTGAGGTGCCTCGGTCGCGAGCCGGTGAGCGTCGATGCGCGCGACCTGCGGCGTGATGTCGGCGCGAACGCCCATCGCGCGCCCACTCACCTGGTCGGTCAACCTAAAGGTCTGAAGGTCCAGATCCTCGCCGATTCCCGACAATAGTGAGTCAAGGTATTCGACCAGTGGCGGAATCACGAGCTGATAGCCTGAGCGTTCGAAAATGTCAAGTAATCGCCGCCGCAAACGCTCGAGGCGCCAGGCATCCGGCGGCAATACTTCGTCCACGCCTTCCGGCAGCAACCACGGATTCCCACGAGTCATCGATTCATCTCACCAAGTACAACAGGCCGACTCCAACCACCATGAATACCAGCCCTCCGAATCTCAAGGTTCTGTCGTCGAATCGAGCGGCGGTTAACAACGTACGTTTGAACCGTTTTGGATTGAGGAACGGCATGATCCCTTCAATCACCATTAACAAAGCGATTGCCGCAAGCAGGTCATCAAACACGGCAGTTCATTAATAAGACTGGAAACGGCCTCAAACGCGCACAAGGTTACCGGCGAACCGGGCTAAACGAACCGTATACTCGGCGCCTGCTGTGCTTAGCCGCCGTCCGAATTCTCAAAATATTTGAAAAAGTCGGAATCCGGGTCGAGTAGCAGGACGTCCTGTTTGCCGCTGAAGCTCGATTTATAAGCATTCAGACTGCGGTAGAAATCGTAGAACTCAGGATTGCGATCATAAGCGCTGGCGTAAACCTCCGCAGACTTCGCATCGCCCGCGCCACGCATCTCCTCGGCGTCACGGTAAGCCTCGGCAGAAATGACAGTACGCTGGCGATCGGCATCGGCGCGGATCGTAATCGCTTCCTTCTCGCCGCGGGCGCGGAACTCGCGGGCGACGCGTGCGCGTTCAGAGCGCATGCGCTGGTAAACGTTGTTACTGACCTCTTCCGGGAGGTCGATTTGCTTGAGGCGCACATCGAGAATTTCCATGCCGAGGTCCGCACCGCGCTCATTGGCCGTGCGCGTCACGATTTCCATAATTGCCCCGCGTTCGCCTGAAACGACTTCCTGTACGGTCCGTTTGCCGAACTCGCTGCGCAGGCTATCGTTGATTTTTTGATACAGGAGCAAGCCGGCTCGTCGAGGATCACCATCGGTCGCCTTGTAGAACTGCTCGACGTCCTGAATTCTCCAACGCGCGAAAGAATCAACGATGACGTCTTTCTTCTCGCCGGTCAGGAAACGCTGAGGTTCAGCGTCCAGCGTTTGCAGGCGCGCATCGAAGCGCCGCACGTTCTGCAGAAACGGGATCTGTAAATGCAGGCCCGCCGTGTAGTCGGAGCGTTGAATCTTGCCCAGCTGGAAGAGGATCGCGCGTTCGTACTCATACACCCTGAAAGTGAAGAGGAAAACCAACCCCGCCAGAAGCAGGAGAACAACCGTGATTCGTGCAGCCATTTCGTTAACTCTCCCGGCAACTAACGGAGCGCGCGGCCGCGGGTGGCGCGCCGATCACGCAGTGTTTCTTCTACTTCGGGCACGTAGGGCAGCGACTCTTTTGCCAGCTCGCGCGCAGCACTCGAGCGCGAGTCGCCCGACTTGTTCTCGATCAGCTTGTCGATCGGCAGGTACATCAGGCTCGAACCGCCATCGTTATCCATGATGACCTTGGTCGTGTCTGACATGACTTCTTCAATCGCCTCGAGATACAAGCGCCGCCGGGTCACCTGCGGTGCCTTTTCGTACTCCGTCAGCAGTTGATTGAAACGACTGGCCTCACCTTCAGCCTGCGAGATGACCCGTTCCTTATAGCCTTCGGCATCGAGTCGAATTCGAGCAGCCTCACCGGCGGCGCGTTCAACGACCTCGTTGCGATAGGCTTCAGCTTCGTTAATTTTGCGCTGCTCATCCTCGCGCGCCTTGATCGCATCATCGAAGGCTGCCTTGACCTGTTCCGGCGGTTTGGCCGGCTGCATGTTCACACTGGTGATCTCGATACCCGACTGGTAGGTATCAAGAATCGACTGAATCAGGTCCTGCGCACCAGTCGCGATTTCGGCCCGACCTTCGGTGATCACGAAATCGAGCGTGCTTTGACCGATGATGTCGCGAATGGCCGATTCAGTGACTCGCTGGACTGAGACATCGGGATCGGCGATTAAGAACAAATAGCTCTTTGGATCGTTGACCCGGTACTGCATCGCCAGCTCAACATCGACGATATTTTCGTCACCGGTCAGCATGACCGAATCCGCGGTCAGGGTCTGAATGCGTTCTACATTGACCTTGACCACTTCCTCAATTGGGCGTGGGAAGCGGATGTGCGGCCCTGGCTGCAGGGTCGTGACGTATTGCCCGAAGCGCATCACCACCCCACGCTCAACCTGGTCAATCCGGTAGACCATGTCCCACGACAGGTAGGCGAGTATGAGAACGCCGAACACCCCGAAAAGCATGCGGTTTTCGGCATTGTTGGAATCGCCACCGCCCGAACCGCCACGACCACCAAACAGGCCGCCGAGCTTTTCCTGCATCTTGCGCACCACCTCATCGAGATCAGGCGGTCCGTCATCATTGCGACGATTACCCCAGGGGTCGCGGTCATTATCGTCTGGATCGTTCCAGGACATCAGAATCTCTAGTGTTGTCAAACAATTATGCGGGAGTCGCGATTGTACGGGCCGCACTGGGCATGTTCAATCGCGAACTACGGGACGCCGCGTCAGCTTTCGATCGCCGACGCCATAAACCCAATCGAATCATCATGCGGGAGTTCTTCGACCATCTCAGCGAAACCGGGCTCGTTCTGAAACGCTCGCCAGCGGGCGTCCGCCAGCATGACTTCAACCAATGAATGGCCGGATTCCACGGTCACTTCGTCGGCTACAGCACCCCACTCGTACAACATGGCACGCAATCGACCAGCACTTGCGCTAAGGCGCAATCGCCGGTTGACCTTCGTTTGATTGAGGTGCTCGCCAATCGCTTCGCGCAGCAGGTGCGTGCCTTCGTCTTCAAGCGCGGACAGCCACACGCGGCTGACGCGACCCGCGGCGTTGCGTTCCACGCCCGCAGCGCGATCACTGATGCGGTCAATCTTGTTGAATACTTCAATGACCGGAACGTCGCCGGCGCCGATCTTGTCCAGCACGCCGCTGACCGCTTCGAGGTGCTGGCTGCGGGCTTCGTCACTGGCGTCGATGACATGGAGCAGTAGTTGCGCTTCGCGGGTCTCCTCCAGTGTCGCTTCAAACGCGGCCACCAGCTCGTGCGGCAGACGACGCACAAAACCGACAGTGTCGCTCAACACGATCGGGTGCTCGCCTGGAACTTCTATCGTTTTCAGGGTCGTGTCGAGGGTCGCAAACAACTGATCAGCCGCATACGCCGAGCCGCCCGTGAGGCGATTAAATAAGGTCGACTTGCCGGCGTTGGTGTAACCAACCAGAGCGACTGTGGACAACAAGGCGCGCTTGCGTGAGCGGGCGCTTTGCCGCCGCTGCTGCTTCACCCGTTCGAGGCGCAAATGGATCTGTTTTATGCGTTGACCGACCAGGCGCCGGTCAGTCTCGAGTTGCGTTTCGCCCGGACCGCGCAACCCGATCCCGCCTTTCTGCCGTTCCAAGTGACTCCAACCACGCACCAACCGGGTTGAGAGGTGCCTGAGCTGGGCGAGTTCAACCTGGAGCTTACCTTCGAATGAGCGCGCTCGCTGTGCAAAAATATCGAGGATCAAACCGGTCCGATCCAGTACCCGGCAACGCAAACAGGTTTCAAGATTGCGTTCCTGCGCGGGCGATAAGTCCTGGTCGAACAAGGCGACATCGATTTCTTCAGCTGAGACGATGTCGGCGATCTCTTCCGCCTTGCCACTGCCGACGTAGAACTTAGGATCGGGTGCCCGCCGCCGGGCGCTGACAGTAGTCACGGGCGTGACCGCCGCGGCCCGTGCGAGTTCTACAAACTCGGCGCCGTCATCGTAGTCCACGTCATCGAATTTGACGTGGACGACCAGCGCCCGCTCGCCGCCGGCGTGTCGCTCAAACAAGGAGGCTTTGAACGTTCAGGTGCTGCCTACTCTTCTTCTTTCTCAGCATCTTCACCTTCGGGTTGATCCGCCCGCGGCAACTTGACGTTGCGCGAGGGAACAACCGTCGATATTGCGTGTTTGTAGACCATCTGGCTGACTGAGTTCTTCAGCAGAATCACAAACTGGTCGAAGGACTCGATCTGGCCTTGCAACTTAATACCATTCACAAGGTAAATCGAGACTGAAACGCGCTCCCGACGCAGAGCGTTCAGGTAGGGCTCTTGTAAGGATTGGCCTTTGCTCATCGCGGTTCCTTTTATTGTTGTGGTGCGGTTTTAGCAATTTGAGGAGCGAGTGGGACCAGCGAAAACCCATTGCAAACGCGTTAGCTCCCCATAGAAACGCGGCTCGCTCGCTACTGTAAATCAGACTCAGCCCGTTTTGAATTCAGATGGACCGTCAAATACGCGGAAAGTTCCGCAATCGCGGCTTCGACTCCGGCCCTACACCAGGTCACATCATGCTCACCCCGCAGCCACGTGATTTGGCGCTTGGCCAGCTGACGGGTCCCGATAATACCCCGTTCGACCATTTCCGCGTAGCTCAGGGCGCCATCCAGGTAGTCCCATACAGCCCGGTAACCAACTGACCGCATCGCCGGCAACAGGGCATTCATCCGCTCCTGGCGCCTCAGGGCAATGACCTCATTGACAAAGCCTCTTTCGAGCATGCGCCGGAAGCGATCAGCGATGGCGGCGTGGAGTGTGTCTCGCGGTGGGCAGATGGCAAACTTGGCCAACGGCGTGGACGGCCCCGTCGGCGACGCATCGCGCCACAAGGTGGACATCGATTTCCCCGTCATCCGGAAAACCTCCAGCGCCCGCAGGACACGCTGCGGATCGTTCGGATGAATTCGCCGCGCCGCTTTGGGATCAACACGGCTGAGTTCCTCGTGCATAGCCGCGCGCCCGCGTGCGTCCAACTCAGATTTAAGCGTCGCACGCAGTTCGGCATCGGCCGACGGTAATTCGGCCAGACCGTGCTCCAATGCCCTGAAATAGAGCCCGGTGCCTCCCACCAGTACCGGCAAGCACCCGCGCGCACGAATCTGTTCGATGGCGTCGGTGGCGTCATCCCTAAACCGGGCCGCTGAATAATGATCGTCGGGTTCACAAATATCAATCAGATGATGCGGTACGCGCGCGCGCTCCAGTGGCGATGGCTTGGCGCTGCCGACATCGAGCCCCCGATAAACCAGTGCCGAGTCGACGCTGACGATTTCGATCGGAAACCGTTCCGCCAGCTGAAGCGCAACCGCAGTTTTACCGCTCCCTGTCGGACCCATGATGCCGAGAATCGGTAAAGGTTTCTGAGCGACCTGCCTATTCACCGGCAAGCCACTCGGCGAGGGCCGCTTCATCGACCTGACGGAGCAATGCGCCAAACTCATAACCGGCGGCTGTCGCGCTTTGCTCCAATTCTTTAAGACGTGCGCGATCGGCCTGCCCGGTGCGACCGTGCGCGATCGCATGCGCGAGCGCTTCGGCCACGACCAATTCAGTAGGCGCCACCCGCGTAATCGCAGCGGTCAGCGCGGCCGCGAAGCGGTCGGCATCGCATTCTGGAGCCACGGCAGGAAGACTGCGAAGCAGCAAAGTCGATTCTCCCAGTTCATCGACTTCGACACCCATGGTGGCGAGTGTCGCTCGATGTTCACTGCCCGCAAGTGGATTGTCGCTCGCGAGCCTCACTGGCAACAGCAACGGGCGTGTCGCTGCCGTGCCGGATTCACATTCCATCCGAAGACGTGCAGCGAGCACTTCTTTCCAGGCACGGACTAAGTCGATGGCACATAAACCGCCGTCATCCTCAAACAGCAAGATCGAATCGATAAGCCTCACCGGCCGATTAAAGCGACCCGAGGTCGCCGCATTCACGGCCGGGACCCGGCCACGGCTGACTTCGCGCACTGCGTACGGCCGTGTTCTGATCGACGGCAGTGGCGGAACGGTATCGACGACAGTTCGCTCCTCGGCCGGAAACAGGGCGCCGCTTTCGAGCGCCTGCTTTACAGCAACGAAGAGCAGGTCGTGCAGCTGACGCATATTGGCGAGCCGCACTTCGAGCTTGCCTGGATGAACATTAACGTCGATCGCGTCTGGTGAAAGTTCAAGCGCGATTGCAAAACGCGGAAATCGCCCTTCGGCAATCTGATCGGCGTAAGCGAGTCGGACTGCGTGTTGCAGTCGCTTGTCCCTGACCGCACGGCCATTGAGCACAATAAACTGGGTGTCTGACAGATTGGTTGCGCAGTCCGGGGTACCCACCCAGCCATGCACACTTATGTGCCCGTCGTTGAAACTGATCGTTCGTGCGTGTTCACAAAATTGTTTGCCAAACACGCTGCGCCAACGCGACGCCTCGAGTTGTTTGTAGTCCGCCGCCGGTAACCGCAGACCGCGACTGCCCGCTTGCGTCAGCGAAAACTCGACTTGCGGTTGCGCGAACGCCAACTGGCGCATCACGCGAACGATGTGCAGATATTCGGTACGCGGCTGCTTCAGAAAGCG
>CAXGUU010000135.1:0-8495 GCA_964012875.1 uncultured bacterium | reverse complement strand
CGATCCCGAGGCCCTTGCGTTGCCCCAGGGTATAGAACACAGCACCCTGATGTTCTCCTACAGTGGTACCGTCGAGGGTCAAAATCGGACCCGGGCGGGCCGCGACATAGTGACTCAGGAAATCTCGAAAATGACGTTCGCCTATGAAGCAGATACCAGTGGAATCCTTTTTTTCATGGACTGCGAAACCCGCCGCACGGGCCATTTCGCGAACCGTCGGTTTGTCCAGGTGCCCGATCGGAAACACGGCGCGTGACAACTCATGCTGGCCGAGCGTGTAAAGAAAGTAGCTTTGATCCTTGTTACGATCATGACCGCGCTGCAGCGAATGGCGACCGGCCTGATAGCGGTTCCGCACGTAGTGCCCTGTTGCGATCAGATCACCGCCCTGTTGTGCCGCACATTCGACGAAGGCCCGGAACTTGATTTCACGATTGCACAGAATGTCAGGATTGGGTGTGCGGCCGCGCTCGTATTCTTCCACGAAACTGCGGAACACCTTGTCCCAGTAGTCCTCTGACAAATCGACAGTATTGATATCGAGTCCGAGGCGCTCACACACATTCAGGGCATCGCGGACATCGTCTTCCCAGTTGCAGTCGGGTGAATCGCTGGGTTCATTCCAATTCTTCATGAACAACGCCGAACACTTGAATCCTGCCTCTCTGACCAACAGGGCTGCGACGGACGAGTCAACACCGCCGGACATCGCAACAACGATGTGTGGATCAGCTGGTGGCGAGACAAAGCTCTCCGTGAACCAGGATTCAGCGCTGGCTGAATTCATGCAGCATCTCTAGTGGATAGCACTCGCCACGTTCGTAGTCGGCCACCGCTGCCATGACCAGCGGGCTGCGAAGATCGCCGAGGCGCTCTTTCAGCTGCGCGCGTGTCAGCCAGTACGTGCGGATGATCTCGGTGTCCAACGGCGCTGCCTCATCAAACTCTATCGCATGCGCGGCAAAGCAAAAGCGCAGGAAGGTCTTGCCCGGAATCTCAGTCTCCATCAGGTAAATGCCAATCAGGAAATCAATCTCGACGCGCCACGCTGTTTCTTCGAAGGTTTCCCTGACTGCTGCGGCCACCAGTGACTCACCGGGATCGAGATGACCGGCAGGCTGGTTGATGACCGCGCGACCATCGATGTGTTCTTCGACGCACAGGTAGGTACCGTCGCGCTCGATCACGGTCGCAGCCGCGACATGAGGTTTCCAGATCGATGAGTTCACGAGCAAATTGGTCGTCGGCGCTGTCGCTAGATTTTTTCGACTGAAGGGTTATCCCACGGACCTGTAATCGCATATTCGCGACTCAGGAATTTGTCGATTCGCCGCGGTATCGACTTGAACATTTTCTGCCCCAGAAAATAGACTGCGCCCGCGCCGACGCCGATGGGGCCGAACAGGGCGCCGGCTACCGGAATGCTGCTCGACAGCGCCGGCGTAACAATGACGTGCTGGTCGTAATCCTGTTCGGCAAGGCCGGTGCGACCGGAAATACTAATGCGAGCGGCTGGACCGGAGATCAATAAGCCATTGGTATAAGCGTTACCTTTCTCGATCGCGAACACGCCTTCTATGCGATCGAATTTGAATCCTTTTCGGAACAGGTCGTCGAAATCCAGCAATAGGCGTCTTGGCAACGACTGCACGCTCAACAAGCCAAACAGGCGCCCCCCCCCGGGCTCGATGTCGAGGAATTGCCCGTCGGTGACATTGAGATCAAAGGTACCGTCAAGATGTGCGAGGGCAAACCCGGCAGGGTTTCCCGGCCAGCCGGCGTTAATTCGGATTGAGGTCTCGCCGCCGTCAACATTTGCGACACTGTATCCGAAACGTTCGAGCAGGTCGGCCAGGTTGCGACTGTCCAACTCGATATCGAAGCGGCTGCTCTGAACCTCGTCACGCTGCAGCCATTCTCCCGTCGCGTTGATTTGGAACTGGGCGTTGGCGAATGTGATGTTCGACAACGACAAGCCGTCCGGCGCACGCCTCGTTTCGATTTCTGCCCTGCCGAGCTCGATGTCGCCGTAAGAGAAACGTTCGGTCTTCAGGCTGAACGCGGGTATTCGTTGCGGGTCGACAGTCGTGGCGGGTTCACCTTTCGCGTCCCGGGCAGCATCGAAAGCCAGCTGCGTCAGGTTCATGTGCAGCGTGCCATTGGTTAAGTTGCGCGGCACGATGATGTTGCCGTTCAGCCGTTCACTGATGACATCGAATTCCCACTGTTGCATGTCACGCCGACCATGCAGGCGCAGGTCCGAGAAATTTGTACCCAGGAACCCGAACTTCGATACCTGGACATCGAAATTCAGCGGCAGGCGTGCGACGCCGCGTATTTCCCGATCTTTGGCGCGATCGAGCAAACGCGCCCATTCACTGAATGCGAGGTGCGGAATATAACCGCCAACCGAGAAGTCACGTCGCCCTTCGAATTCCGGCATGATCGTACCCAGCAGTACCTCGACTTCATCAACCTGGACAATACCGTTGTCGTCACGGAGCGCGTGTATGCGTGCGTCCAGTTCATCGCCCATATCGATGACGGCGCTGCGGGCGTGTCCATCCAGCAATTCGAGTTTTGCCCGAAATGGCTTTGCATCGACCTCGGCCTTGCCGAATGGCCACGGCATGTCGATCGCAAGTCCGCGCAGGCTCGACTCAAGCAGTAGTTTTCGCGGCAAGGGATCACCATCGCTTTGCGGCGCCGGAATTGTCAGCACCGCTTTCCACGGCAACTCGCCGGAAAACACGTCGAGACTCTGGTGATTTTCCAGCCAGCGGTATACCGGTGGCGCATATCGTTTGAGGTGATCGCGCAACTCGCCAGCGGTCGATACCCCGGTCATGCGAAATTCACTGTCGTAGTTCGGATCATCGAGCCCGCCGTTAAAGACCAGCCCTACAGGCGCACCGGCAAACATCGCCGTCAGACCCTCACCGTACCAGTCACCGCGGGTAAAGCTGATGATCCCAGTGACGTCATCGAGCGTGATCTTTTGTTTCGGCGCATCAACGCGGTTGCCGGCAAAACGCGCCTGGCCGAGAACTTCACGCGGTCCGCCAGGGAACAGGCCCGAGTTGACATCGAGGTCTACTTCGATGTTTCCGCCGATGTCAAGATCGGCGAGACGGGCAGCTTTGCCGTTCTTGAGTGGGCTGTTCATGATGATGGCAGTCGCACTCTTGGCCGGGCCGGCAGCGGTGCCGGTGATGTGGACGAAGCGTTGTTTGGTAAACAGTTCCGGCATCAGGATTTCTGCATCTGCGACAAACGCGCCGAGGACGTTGGCGCTTTGCACGTCCATGGTCACGGTTGGACCGCGCAGGCGTATGTCGCCAGCGACGCCTGCGGCGGCCGGCCACTTCTTTGAGTAGCGAGCGGTTGCGTCGACGACACGGAAATCGGCAGCCAGCACCCCTTCGGCCTTCCGAAACGGGAAATCATGGAGCTGCCCACGCAAGACCAGCCGACTGTCCAGCAGACGGCCGTCGAGGAACAATCCGCGCACCCAGGCTTCACCTCGCGGCGGCAATGCTTTAACCGGGATCAATTCGTGAAACCGTCTGGCGTCGGCGTCCGGCATATGCACAACCAAATCAACGTCCCGCGATCCGCTGACACCCTGTCGCAGGACGCCGTCTACGCGGAGGTCGATGGTCTGTACCGTACCGCGCAGTCGTTCGGCGTGAACGTGGATCTCGTCAGCGTCGTGATGCCACGCGACGCGGCCCTTCAGGCCATTCACTTTCAAATCTGTGACTAGGCGTTCAGCGTGACTCACGCTCATGTTCGTGTCGTCGAAACTGAACTGACCCTGCGTCGGTGTCATGTAAGCCCGAAAATCGGCGCCAATCACCGCGGGAAGGTCGTCGGACTCACTTGAGGAAAAATTCTCTATTGCAACGGCCGCAAAGCGGTCGGCACCACCGCTTGGATTTGTTACCTGAGCCAACCGGACTGAAGTAATGAGACCGCTCGGCCTGGTAGCCTGCAATTTCGACGCATGTTGGGGTGAGGGCAGACCGAACCCCACGGCGAGCTTGTTGGCGGGGTCGAGCGGCAGGTGTTCTCCGCGCACGGCCACAGCGGCCAGGCTTCCGCCAGACGTGTGCCAGGCTACGCTTAAGCCAGCCGGTTTTGTGCTCACTGCGTAATCGGCAATTTCGATCGCGCCGAGGTCAAGCCGCCAACCGTGGTCGCGCCGGTTGACGAGTCCGCTTGCGCTGAACTCGGGCATGTTGTCATCGTTTCGGACGCCACGCAGATCGAAGCGCAGGCGAGCCAGGCTGGCGTTGTCCCATTCCGACCAGGCATTGACCTCCATGCGCGCCGCTTCCGCGACCGTTCCAACCCACCCAAGTTGCGACAAGACGTATGATGACTTGACACCGGCCAGGCGAAAATCGATCGTGCCGTTCCAATCCCCGCTCAGGGGATCGGCGTCCGCACTGAATCTGAGCACGGCCTGACCGCCGATTGCCTTCGGCAGTTCGGCGACAGCAGCGATGACTTTCTGTTCCAGTTGATCGCGAATACTGACACGGAGATCGATCAGTTCCAGCGTCTGTCCTGAGCTCGCGTCGAAAATCTTCAGATCGGCATCGGTGACTTTGAAATTATTCTGTCGGACCAGCCACTGCAGGATTGGTGATTTTGGCGGCGGCATACCGGCCACTGAGAAGTTGCCGTTCTCATCGCGCAGTACTGTAAGCGCGACGCCCGAAAGCGTTAATGATTTCGGTTTGAGGCTGCCCGAAGAGAGTGATCCCAACGGCGCAATATTGATAGTTGCAGTTTTGAATCGCATCAATTCCGATGACTCGGAAGGATCCAGGAAAGCGATATCGCTGACAGCGATGCGCGGCGCCCATCCGTCCCAGCTGGCTTCTACGCCACCCACGATAGTGGATCTGCCAACCAGATTTGTGATCCACGATTCGATCGCTTCTTTCTGGGTGCCAATCTCCGGCAGCAACAGTCGAACAATGCTGACGACCGCGGCTGCGGCAATCAGGGTTGCGGCGAATCCGGCCCAAAGAAAATTGATGATTGATACAACAGCACGCGGCATACGATAAAAATCTCAGGAAATCTGCCTTGTTCGACGCGCGCGAACGGTACCTGCCTTACAGCAAAACGACATCATATTGTTCCTGACCATAAGCCGGCTCGACTTCAAACCGGATGGGGATCCTCGTGAACGTTTCCAACTCCGCCACGCTTGTCGATTCTTCATCGAGCATACGATCGACGGTGTCCAGAGAGGCCACAACGAGCAGGCTTTGGGCGTCAAACTGTCGCGCCTCGCGCAGGATTTCCCGGAATATTTCGAAACACACCGTTTCGACAGTCTTGACGGAACCACGCCCGTCACAAGTCGGGCACGACTCGCACATGACGTGTTCGAGGCTTTCACGTGTCCGCTTGCGTGTAATTTGAACGAGTCCGAGCGAGGTCACCTCGCTGATATTGGTTTTGGAATGGTCGCGCTCGAGACTCTTCTCCAATGCGCGCAGCACTTGCCGCTGGTGTTCAAGTTCCGTCATGTCGATGAAATCGACAATTATGATGCCGCCGAGATTCCGCAGCCTCAGGTGACGGGCAATGGCCTGGGTCGCTTCAAGATTGGTTTTGAAAATCGTTTCTTCCAGATTTCGGTGCCCCACGAAACCACCGGTGTTGACGTCGATGGTCGTCATGGCTTCAGTCTGGTCGAAAACGAGGTGACCGCCGGACTTGAGGTCGACCTTACGGAGCAGGGCGCGGTGGATCTCATCCTCGGTCGAGTACAGGTCCAGGATTGGCCGCTCGCCCGGATAATGCTCCAGCCGCGGGACGAGATCAGGCGTGAATTGCTCTGCGAACTCGACGACTTTTTCGAAGTTCTCCCGCGAATCAATGCGAACCTTTTCGACGTTGGCGATGGACATGTCCCGGATGGTGCGAAGCACCAATGGCAGGTCTTCGTGAATCAAAGCCGGTGGTCCGGCGCCATCGATGTGTTCTTTCACTGATTCCCACAAACGCTCCAAAAACGCCATATCCTGCGACAGCTCGTCGCACATCACGCCCTCTGCCGCCGTTCGCGCGATAAAACCGCCGCCGTCTTCATCGCATTTGGGCTTGGTAGAGCTAATAAGCTCGTTGGTCGCGGCGAGTTCTTCCACCGGCTGCAGTCCCGGGCGTAACTCGATGATCAGGTTTCGCAGGCGCCGGCGTTCGTCCTCATCCTCGATACGTTGCGAGATGCCGACGGTTGTAGAGCCGGGAATGTAGACAAGGTAGCGCGAGGCGATGCTGACCTGGGTCGTCAGGCGTGCGCCCTTGGTTCCGATGGGGTCCTTGGTCACCTGCACCAGCAACTTCTGCCCTTCATGTACCGCGCGATCTATTGTCAGCTCGCCGTCCTCTTCCGGGTCGAAATCGGGCGGCAGGGTAATGTCTGATACATGCAGGAAAGCAGTGCGCTGCAGTCCGATTTCCACGAAGGCAGCGCCCATTCCCGGTAGAACGCGGCTCACTGTTCCGAGGTAAATGTTGCCGACCAGGCCGCGGTTTCGGGTTCGCTCAACGGCAAGTTCCTGAAGGACGCCGTTTTCTATGACCGCGACCCGGGTCTCCTGAGGTGTGATATTGACCAGAAATTCTTCAGACATGGTGGCAGCAACTGGCTCGGGACAGGTGGTGCCAGCGACTACATCCAGGTCGCATTAGTTGCTCGCGCAGCCATGCGACGGGCCTGTTAAGGCCATCGGTACAGGGTTGTCGGAATGGCAGCAGGGTGGCAAAAAAGTATTGTGACCTCAAATAATTAGCTGCGGTGTCTGACCATCGAGGCGATGGATCGATTCGCCTGATTTGACCCTCAGATTATAACGGTGCAACGCAACATCACACCAATTTAAGGCACGGTCCGCTTTTGATTTCTAGTCAAGGGCCTCGAAGCCGGATGTTCGACCGTTCATGTCCTACCGGCAGCGTAGGCGTATAATGCGCGTCCCACGTATGTTGTTCGCTGATCTTAACGACACCCTTACTCTGGTTTTGGCCACCGGCGACGGCAGGTCACTGGACCCCTTAACGGCGCGCCGGGCGACCGCGGCAATGCCGTTCGGCGGTAGCTATCGGGTCATCGACTTTGCTTTGACCAACTGCCTGCATTCCGGCCTGCGCCGCATACTTGTCATGACGCAGTACAACGGTCTGTCGCTGCATAACCACATCCGCGACGGCTGGTCGATATACAACACCGACCTTGGCGAATTCATCACGCCGGTAACGCCCCCCGTGGGCTCAACAACCTCGACTTATGCGGGCTCTGCCGACGCGCTGCAGAAGAATCTGTATCTGCTCGACGGCGCCAGCGAGAGTCATGTTCTGATCGTGTCTGGAGAACAGGTCTACCGGATGGACTACGCGGCGCTGTTAAGCTGGCATAAACACACCAAGGCCGACGTGACGCTCGGATGTGTCCCGCGCGAACAAGTGAACGGCGGATCGTTTTCAGAGGCGCTGGAGTGCGATGGCGATGACATCGTGCAAATACACCGCGCGGCGGCAGGAGGCATCGATAAGCAATGGTTACCTGCAATGGGCGTTTGCGTGATTCGGCGCGAACGTCTGATCGATCTGCTCGACAATGTTGAACCAGAGACACTGGATACCGCGTCGATCGGCGAATTGGTCGGCGAACATCTGGATGAGTTTGAGCGACCTTCGGCCTATCGGTTTGGAGGTAGTTCGGGGCGGGTGAGCCAGGATAAGTACTGGCGCCGCCTGGATTCATTGGATGACTACTATTCGGCCAACATGGATTTGCTGGAACTTGATCCGCCGCTTGATCTCTATCAATCGAACTGGCCAATCAGAACCTACCAGACACAACGGCCACCGGCGCGCACCGTACCCGGCCGTTCGATCAACGAAGGGATCTGCGTCAATTCGATTGTTTCCGGAGGAACCGTGATCGCGGGCGGTGGCGTCAACCACAGTGTGCTGGGCAACCGCGTATACATCGACGACGGCGCGACGGTCGAGGATTCGATCTTGTTTTCGGACGTTCACATTGGTGACGGGGCCCAGATACGCCGATGCATTTTTGACCGTGGCGTGGTGGTTCCTTCTGGCGAGCAGATTGGGTTCGAGTCGGCCCGAGACGCTGAACGTTTTACGCTTACCGACGCCGGCGTAGTGGTTGTGCCGGCAGACTTCAGTTTCGAATAGTCCGCGAACCGGGCGCCGGGCCGTTCGAACTCCGACGCGATGCACGCTGTACACGCTACAAGTATTCGATTAATTTGAACTAATGTCAGCGACCGGCCCGCAAGCTGCCGAATCCGGCACTTTCGAACGCGAACTGGCAGCAGGTCTGCCGACAGACTGTTGTCTGACGTCGCGGGAGGCGAAGCGGCCATACGAATGTGATGGCCTGTCTGCCTATCATGCAGTCCCGCGCGTTGTCGTTCTGCCACAAGCGCGCGAGCAGGTCGAAC
>CAXGUU010000134.1:0-8685 GCA_964012875.1 uncultured bacterium | reverse complement strand
AGCCGGTCCTGTCCCAGGGTAGCCTGCATTTGAGCCACCGTAATGAACCGCGATCGACTGCGGCACGACTCCCAACTCATCGGCGACCAGCTGAGTGACGACCGTCTCCGCGCTGTTACCGGTAAAAGCGCCCGAGAACAAAGTAACCGAGACTTCCCCCATGGCATCAATCGCGATGTTGACGCTTTCCGGCATGCTGGTAACCCGCATGGGTTGGTCGATCAACAGACCTAATTCAGTCCCGGCAAAACCACTTCGTTCGTTAGCAGTACACACGCCGACGCCGATGCATCGATTTGAGTTGTCCGCCTGGCGTCGCCATTCATCAATATCGATCATGGACAGCGCCTTATCCAAAACAGCCGGATAGTCACCACTGTCATACTCATTGCCAAAGGGCACGCGGTAGGGGAATTGATCAGCTTGGATAAAGTTGCGTCGGCGTATCTCAAAACGATCCATTCCAACCGTATCAGCGGCAAGATCGACCATTCGTTCCAACACCCAGTTGTGGACTTCGGAGCCAAAACCGCGACACGCTCCCTGCTGACATTTGTTCGTAACGACAGCAGTTAAGTCGTAACTAACGTGTTCGATACGATAGGGTCCAACAACTTGAGACAAGGCGTTGGCGTGGGTGCCGACCCCATACTGGACGTATGCGCCATAGTCATCTACGACGCTAATTCGCAAACCCAGTAGTTCTCCATCACTGTTGACGGCGAGCGATGCTTCGTAGCGGCGATCCGACCCATGGTGGTCACAATTGCTTAAGTTATCGAAGCGATCCTCAATGTACTTCACGGGTTGGCCGCACAGCTTCGACATCAGTCCTGCGATGGCAGCGACTTTTACCGCCCAGGTTTTTGAACCAAAGCTGCCACCGGCAGGGGCTGGGACAATCTGCAAGCGATTGCTCGGCAGATTGAGGGTACCCGCCAACATGAATAAGAAATTGGAGAACGTTAGCGAGTTTGTATGGATCTTCATGCTGCCGCTGGCTGCATCGAAGTCGGCAATGGCACCCACCGTTTCCAACGGCTGCGCACCCGAACGATGCCAACGCAGTTGATCGCTGACGACGTGATCCGCGTCCACAAAAACCCGCTCAACCTCGCCCCAAACCAATTGTCGTTCGAACACGCGATTACTCGACAACGCATCGTGGACCAGCGGTCCTTCGTCGCGCAAAGCGTCGTCGATTGTCGCTATGGCGGGCAGTTCATCGTATTCGACATCAATGACGGCACAAGCGTCTTCGGCAATCGCACGACTAACCGCCACGACAACGGCAACGACCTCCCCTACATAACGCACCTTATCCACCGCAATGGCTCGCCATACGTGTTTATCCGGATAAGGCCCCAGGTCGGGTAATGGACCCAGCACATGCGTCGCATGCTTCCCGTCAATCACCTCGTGTACGCCAGCCATGTCCCTTGCGCGACTGGTATCGAGCGACATGATACGGGCGTGTGCGTGCGGGCTGCGAAGCACCGCAGCGTGCAGCATGCCCGGCAGGCTCAAATCATCGATATAGCGACCGCGGCCAAGTAAGAATTTCGGATCTTCGACGCGCGGCATAGATTGACCCAGCCATCTTGTCTGATCGTTCCCGGTGGCCGACGTTGTCATCGGTACGAATCCGCCGCCTCAAGCACCGCCTCGATGATGAATTCGTAGCCAGTGCATCGACAAATGTTGCCGGCGATCGCTTTGCGCACCTCAAGCGCAGTGACATCCGGATTTTGTAGTAGCAACTCGTGCGTGCGAATCAACATACCCGGCGTGCAGTACCCACACTGCAACGCCTGACGCGAACGAAACGCGTGCTGCAAAGGACTTAACTCTCCCGCTGCGAGCCCCTCATTCAATCCTTCCACGGTCGTCACGCGTTTACCGTCAGCTTGTACAGCAAGCATCAGGCACGCACGCACCGTACGCCCGTCAACGAGTACATTGCAGGCACCACAGACACCATGCTCGCAACCCGCGTGCGCTCCTTTTAGTGACAATTGTTCGCGCAAGCAGTCAAGCAAACTTTGTCGTGCTTCAACTTGGACGGTCACTGTCTTACGGTTGACCGTGAACGTGACTAAATGTGTGCTCATCGCGTTTCCGGTAATTTATTCGCGGCCTCAGCAATTGCCCGCGCCAGCATCACACCACAGGCATGTTGTCGATAGTGTGCGGAGGCCAATACGTCGCCGTCATATTCGAGCGCATCAGCAGCAGCTGCGGCGACCGCATCGATTCGCGCCAAATTATCAATTTCGACGTCTTCGAGTTCAGCGGAAAGGTCCTGACATTTTGGTGCTTCACCGGTGCCGTAGGCTGTGACTTCGATGCTGCGAATTACAGTCGCATCACACCTGACGCGTGCCACCGCGCCCGCCAATGCAACACCGTTGTAGCGTCGTTGAGACTCAATAATCACGACCACCTCATCACTACGCAATGGCGGAAATACCGCTCGACTTATGAGTTCATCATTGGCGAGTGTGTTTTTGAACGGTCCGGTGTAAAGGTCACGGGCACTCATGCTCCGTGAACTACGGTTGCTTTCAATGTGCACGGTCGCGTCCATGCACACAGCGAGCGCAGGTAACTCTGCACTGGGATCAGCATGGGCCAGACTACCGATGATGGTGCCGCGATGCTTGACGGCTGCGGAGGCGACGAAAGCCAAGGCATCCGCTAGGTAGGGACAATGGGTGAGAACCTTAGCATCAAGTTCAACGTCAGCTTGTCGCACTGCTGCGCCAATGGAAAGACCATCTTCGCCGAGTTCAATGTTGCAATAATCGGCAACCTCATTGATGTCGATCAGATGGGACACCGATCGTTGGCGCATATTGAGTTCAGGCAACAAACTTTGGCCACCAGCCAGAACGCATGCGTCTGGTGCGTAGCGCGCCAACAGAGAGGCAGCCTCAGTCGCCGTCGTGGCGCCGTGATAGTCGAACGGAGCGGGTTTCACAGGTGCGGCCTTAGCCAGTTAGATTTTTACTCTGACGGCCCCTGCCACAGCTCAGTCGCCGAAGCTTCGAGCGCCGCGTCGGGCAAGGTATGGTAATTAGGGTCATCAAATACCTTGTCGATGTCGAGATCACTGCGCGCTGCCTGGGCCTTGTCCTTGGCGAGCATCTCAACCGCTGCGGCCAAAGCGAACTCGTCGGGCTGCCCGTTTCGACGCACTGCAAATAGCGCCTCTTCCAGACCTGCCATTGCCGCTTGCACCAGCGGACGGCGGAAAGTCTCTTCGACTTCGGTTGTAGTGCGAAACCCCAACATGACTCGCACAGCCTCTTTGTATGCGGTCAATTCAGCTTCGGTTTCTTCAGTCATATGCGATTCCTTACGCTGCGATACCGGCGTCTTCCAAAATGCGTAAATCTTTTGAGGTCGGGTTCTTTAAACCGGCAATACTCATAGACATGTCACGCTTCATTTCTTCGTCTTCACCCCAACGATACATACGCACTCCCCAAATGTCGTGCCACACGCCGCAGGCGGTATGGTGCAAGGTTTGGTGATGACTGGTTTCCATCACCATCTCCGCCACCGGGTGGCGTGATGTTTCATATAGTTTCAGCGCGTTTTCGTTGACGCCATCCTTCTCAAAACACCGTTTGATAACGGCTGCCAACACTTCGGCATCGAGTATCGCCATGTTCATTCCTTGCGCGGTGGTTGGGTGCACCGTGCGCGCGGCTTCACCAATCAGGCACACGTTATGTCGTACGTAGGCATCGCTGTGCCGCCAACCTACCGGATAGGAATGCGAAAGCTTATCCATGGCAGCGCTGGTGTCGACACTTTCCAGGATGGGGGCGCGGACGAGCAAGCGATAGCGCAGTTCGTCTGCGGATAGTTTGCGCCACTCATGTAAGGTCCCCGAGGGTATTTGTACAGGAATGCGGACATCGTCGCCGCCGTCGAGCGGAATTAGTACAACCAGACCGTGCCTGCCAACATACTGCACGCCCTTGCGATCCATTTCGGGCACCTTGGGGCGAGGTGTTGTCAGCATCAGGTACTCGTGGTCGTAGGTATAGCGTTCCTCTTGTTGAATGCTGAGAAATTCTCGAATTTTTGAACGTGGGCCGTCCGCGGCGACGATAATCCTGCCGCGCGCTTCAAAGCGTTCCTCACCGATCTTGCCCATTACACCGACAACGGACTGGGTAGCGTCGTCAACCAGCATGCCTTGTACCGTCGCGCCGCGCTGCACATTTATGAGCGCCTCCTTGGGCACCATGGCATCGTACATGGCAGCGTGAATGCTCGAATGGCGCAGGATCGTTTGATGATTGAACTTCACCGGCAACGAAGAGAAATCCCAGTTGGCCAGGTGGCCGACGCGGGGGTTGTAAAAATTCCATTCGTGCAGTGGAAATCCACCGCGCGCCTCCACGTGCGAGTAAATGCCCCAGCGGTCGAGGAACTGCAACGTCAATGGCTGCAATACGTCGCCACGGTTCACCTCTGGAATATTAGGAGTTCGCTCCAATAGCACGCAGGATATGCCGTACTCTGCCAGGGCGTGGGCCATGGATGCACCACCCACCGCGCCGCCGACAATCACGACGTCCGCTTCGAAACTATGTTCGGGGGTGCCGTCGTCGATCGACATCGAACCAAGCGCACTTCGCATAATTGCCATAATAAAATCTCCATCTGCCCGCACTCGCCGAGCCGACACAGGCGGTATATCCTAGTCAGGTCCGACTATTATGCACGTCGACCGGCATCTAGGCGGAATCCGAATCTATTACGCGACAACTGATAAACGAAACCTTCAAGCATGGCCGCTCAGCCCGAAATTCACTATTCCGCCTGCCCTCACGACTGCCCTTCGACCTGCGCGCTTGAAGTCGAAAAGCTCGGTCCCGGTCTGATTGGCAACGTACGTGGTGCCAGCGAAAATACATATACCGCGGGCGTCATCTGTTCCAAAGTCGCGCGCTACGCCGAACGCATTCACCATCCTGACCGATTGCTGACGCCGTTGCGACGAACGGGCGCAAAGGGCAGCAACGAATTCGAACCCATTTCCTGGGAAAACGCACTCGATGAAACTGCCGAGGCCTTACTAAAAGCGGAACAGGCGTATGGTGCCGATAGCGTGTGGCCTTACTACTACGCTGGCACCATGGGGCTCGTGATGCGCGATGGTCTCAATCGTCTGCGCCACGCAAAAGGCTACTCTGGCGAGCATTTCACCATCTGCACGTCACTCGCTTACACCGGTTACCTCGTTGGCACCGGCAAACTGGCTGGGGTTGACCCACGCGAGATGGCCGACGCTGACGTGGTGGTTATCTGGGGCACAAACGCCGCGAGTACACAAGTCAATGTCATGACCCATGCACTTCGCGGGCGACGTGAGCGCTGCGCAAAAATTGTCGTCATCGATGTTTATAAGAACGCGACAGCAAAGCAAGCGGACCTCTTCCTCTGTGTGAAACCTGGAACAGATGGCGCTTTAGCCTGTGCTGTCATGCACGTGCTGTTTCGGGACAATCTCGTTGATCGTCAGTTTCTGGCTGACATGACCGACTGTCCAGACGAGTTGGAGGCGCATTTGGTGAGCAAAACCCCGGCTTGGGCCGAGGCGATCTGTGGCGTTCCAGCGTCACAAATCGAGGAATTCGCCCAACTCGTGGGCAACAAACCGCGAACCTATTTCCGCCTCGGTTATGGCTTTACGCGCCAACGAAACGGTGCGGTCAACATGCATGCCGCCTTATGTATCCCAGCGCTCACAGGCGCTTGGCAACATCGGGGCGGTGGAGCTTTTTACAACAACGGCGCAATTTATCATTGGAATCGGACATTGCTGGATGGACTCGATGTCGCAGATCCATCGGTACGCTCTCTTGATCAATCACGCGTCGGTCCGGTACTGACTGGTGATCCATTTGATCTTAAGGGCGGTCCACCTGTGACCGCAATGTTGATCCAAAGTACAAATCCTATGTCGGTGTGCCCGGATCTGAATCTCGTCCGCGAAGGTTTTATGCGTGACGATCTGTTCGTCTGCGTCCACGAACAATTCATGACCGAAACGGCCAAGATGGCGGACATCGTCCTGCCCGCAACCATGTTTTTAGAACACGACGATGTATACCAGGGCGGCGGTCACCAACACATTATTTATGGCCCCAAGATCGTGGACGCACCGGGAGAATGCCGAACTAATCACCACGTTGTCTGCGAAATCGCGAAAAGAGTGGGAGCGGAGCATCGGGGATTCGAGATGACCTCGCGCGAAATCGTAAACGAACTATTGTCGACTTCTGGTTGGGGAACCGTCGACGAGCTGGAAGCCAAGCATTGGATCGACTGTCAACCACCGTTCGAAGAAGCACATTACACGAATGGATTTGCCCATAACGATGGTCGTTTTCACTTTAAACCAAATTGGTCCGATCAAGGCCCCAAAGGCCACTTTCCTAAAGACAAACTGGCAACCATGCCGGTTTTGCCGGATCACTGGGATGTCATTGAATCGTCGACTGAAGAACTACCGTTTCGCCTGGTGACCGCACCCGCTCGCCATTTTCTAAATTCCAGTTTTAATGAAACCGTGACATCAATTCGACGTGAGCGGGAACCGACTGTGCTGATTCATCCGGACGACGCCGCAGCGCTTGGTATCGACGACAACTCGCAAGTTCTGCTTGCCAACAATCGCGGTGAAGTCCAACTTCGCGCAGAAATCAGTAACGGGCATCAAGCAGGTGTGGTCATTGTAGAGAGCTTGTGGCCGAATCATGCGTTTAAAAATGGGTTAGGCATTAACGCTCTAACTGGCGCCGATCCCGCGGGCCCAATTGGCGGCGCTGCCTTTCACGATTCACGCGTTCACATCCGTCGGCTGGAGACGTAATCGACGACTAAGTGATAGTGCGCGCCTCTCCTGTGATCTCTCCTGCCGCGCACAGCGTATACAGGGCGTTGCTTTGCTTGGGCAACACGGGGCAGCAGCCTACTCCTCCCCTAAATGCTCGGCTGCTGCTCCAACGCGCAGCTTTAAGGCGCGAGTAGTAGCGCGCAGTAAGGCGTCCGGGGCGGGCGGTACTGTCCTTTCGTCCGCCCCACTTTTGACGGGTATTGTTCCCCACAGGCGCAACAGCCGTGAGAATGTCAGTCAATCGGTTCAGGTTGGGGAGCGACTGATGCGTTGGATAGCTTTGTGTTTGGTGTTGACGGCTGGGGATGCTTTTGAAATTAGGGATTGAACGGATTAGATGCGGCAGTCGCAGGCACTAAAACAACACGCTATGGCTACTGGTAGAGACCCGATTCGGCGGGTTTCTTTTTGCCAAGCTGAAATCCAACCTGAAGTACGAGTGCGGAACCCTCTCTTAACCTTGACTCGCTCCAGGCCCCCCGGTGGCTTCTCAGAAACAGTCCTAGAACGATCTGTATTGATCTCTAAGAGGACTTCTCTAACACGCAGTGTAGTATTTTACGGCCACAGGCCGACGACACCGAGCAATAAGACAGGGGAAAAATACTGATGAAATTTGGCGCCATGGTCGCGACGCATATCAAGGACTGGCGGCTCCTTAGACTGGCCGAGGATTTAGGCTACGACCACGGCTGGGTACCGGATTCGCAAATGATCTGGTCCGATTGCTATGCCGTGCTCGCACTCGCAGCGGCAAATACCTCGCGCATCAAACTCGGCACGGGAGTTTCAATCGGGCCGACCCGGATCGCTCCGGTCACCGCGCATTCAATTGCGACGATTGCCGCACTTGCCCCGGGGCGCACATTCCTCGGCATGGGAACCGGGCACACGGCGATGCGGGTCATGGGCATGAAGCCGCAAAAACCCAAGGCATTTCGTGAGTATTTGCGGGTGGTGCGCTCGCTGTTGAACGGCGAGGAAGTCAGTTACACGTTCAACGGTGAAACCCGTGATATCCGTTTTCTACATCTCGAACGCGAGTTCATCGATTTAAGCGAGCCGATCCCAATCTGGGTTGCGGCCAACGGTCCAAGTGCGCTGCGCGCCGCCGGCGCTTACGGCGACGGACGCATCTCGGCGCTGAATGAGCCGCCAGAGGTGGCCGCGCAAAGCATTGCCGCGATGAACGCAGGCGCCGACGAAGTCGGCCGCACTTTGAGCCCGACATTTCACACCGCCGCCTTGACCAGCGCGGTTGTGCTTGGCCCAGGCGAATCGCTCAGCAGTGAGCGGGTTATCGACCAGTGCGGCTCGCAAGTCGCAGCCGCGCTCCACTACTGCTACGAGAACTGGCAGCAAAGTGGCGACGACAGCTTCATCCCTCCGCCTGTGCGCAACATCTGGGATGAGTACTGCGATTACGTTGCGAAAATGTCGACGCCGGAGCGGAAACGTTACCTGCAAATACATGAAGGACATTGCTCCTACCTGGTACCAGAGGAGCGCCGTTTCATCACGCCCGAAGCGATCGAAACGTGGATACTGGTCGGCGAACCCGATCAGATCATCAACAAACTGCGCGCCGCGGAATCGGCAGGCTTGAAGGAAATCACCTTATTACCGCCAATGGACCACGCGCGGCGCGTATTCCGCGATTTCGCCACCCAGGTCATTGCCCGCTATTAGTTCGCGTTTACAGTTGAGCCACCGGCGGTGGCCTGGCGATTTTGACCGAGTTGAAGACCCTTTCAAGGGCCTAATCG
>CAXGUU010000133.1:0-8691 GCA_964012875.1 uncultured bacterium | reverse complement strand
ACGAAAACATCGTCCATTACGATCTCGCCGGTGATCGAGGCTCGAAGAGAGAATTTGCCTTCGATTTTTGGCGCGGACAGTCCATTCATACCACTTTCAAGTACGAATCCTCGAATTATGTCGTCTTCGGTCTTGGCCCACACCACGAATACGTCAGCAATCGGAGAGTTCGAGATCCACATCTTGCTGCCGCTCAGGCGATAGCCACCATCGACGGTCCTCGCTCGCGTCTTCATACCGCCGGGGTCAGAGCCGTGGTCGGGTTCGGTTAACCCGAAGCATCCGACCCATTCCCCGCTCGCGAGCTTTGGCAGGTATTTCTCGCGTTGCGCCTCATCGCCGTATGCATAAATCGGGTGCATGACAAGACTGGATTGAACGCTCATCGCTGAGCGATAGCCGGAATCGACGCGCTCAACTTCGCGGGCAATGAGGCCGTAGCAGGTGTAGCTGAGACCACCGCCGCCGTAGCGCTGTGGTATGGTCGCTCCCAGAAATCCAAGTTCGCCGAATTCATTCATGATGGCCCTGTCGAAATGTTCGTGGCGGTGGGCCTCCAACACGCGCGGCATCAGTCGTTCCTGGCAGAACTGGTTCGCAGCCTTGCTCAACAGCCGTTCATCCTCGGTCAGTTGGTCATCGAGGCGTAACGGGTCGCTCCAGTTAAACCGACCTTCGGCGGTGGGAGATGGGCTGTCCTGAGTTTCGGTGGCTGCTTCTGACATCAACTCTATCCTGGGCGTCGCGGTCTGCGGAAGGGGCGCAAAACTATCACATGTCGGGTCTAGTATAGGTGTGAATTCCGCGACCAAAAACCATGGCTAGCGCGTCCCCGACTGCCCTGATTCTGGCTTTTTCGAGAACTCGATTATTGATATCATCCGCCACGGAAGTCGTTGATCCAGAAGGCTGGTCCGCGAACTCCGAGCATTCAGTAGTATTCAACCGGCGAACCCCCGGTCGGTCTGTCGCCGTCAGTCGTTATCTCGCGTTGTGCAAGTGGCACCTGCCTGGCAGGTGGACTCGTCCTTGCGGTCGGACTGCCGGGAGCGTTTGGCAGGCTGCAAAGCCTAAGCGGAGGCAAACATGAAAATCCTTGTGGCTGTTAAACGAGCCATCGATTACAACGTCAAAGCGCGGCCGAAATCTGACGGTTCCGGTGTTGACCTGGCGAACGTCAAAATGTCGATGAATCCTTTTGACGAAATTGCCGTCGAGGAGGCTATCAGGATTCAAGAAGCCGGTAACGCCGAAGAGACGATTGCCGTCTCTATCGGTCCCAAGCAGTGCCAGGAAACGTTGCGCACAGCGATGGCGATGGGAATCGATCGCGGCATTCTGGTTGAAACTGATGAGGAAGTTCAGCCGTTGGCTGTTGCCAAGGTGCTCAAGGCCATCGTCGAGAAAGAGCAGCCGGATCTGGTGATGCTCGGCAAGCAGGCCATCGACGACGATTCAAATCAGAGCGGACAGATGCTTGCCGCCCTGCTGGGATGGTCGCAGGGTACGTTTGCCTGCGGTGTCGAGCTTGGGGACGATGCGCTTACCGTGCGGCGCGAAATCGATGGTGGCATACAAACGATCCGACTCAAAATGCCGGCAGTGGTGACTTCTGACCTGCGTCTGAACGAGCCGCGCTACGTCAAGCTGCCGAATATCATGAAGGCCAAGAAGAAACCCATGGATGTGCTCACGCCTGATGAGTTGGGGATAGACGTGGCGCCGAGGTTGTCAATTGTCAAGGTGGCAGAGCCGCCGGCCCGCGCCGGTGGCGTCAAAGTAGAGGACGTCGCTGAGTTGGTTGGAAAACTCCGTAACGAAGCAAAGGTGATTTGAGATGGCAGCACTAGTAATCGCTGAGCACGATAACTCGGCACTTAATCCGGCAACCCTGAACGCCATTGCGGCTGCTACGGCGATTGGTGCGGAGGTTGACGTACTGGTCTCTGGGAACGGAGCGCAAGCGGTTGCGGAAGCAGCGGCTTCGGTTGTCGGCGTGCGCAAGGTTTTGCATTGTGACGGGCCGCATTACGCGAACGCACTGGCGGAAAATCTAGCACCATTGGTAGTAGATACCGCCGCAGATTATGAGCACGTTCTGGCTGCGGCAACGACGACCGGAAAAAACGTAATGCCGCGGGTTGCCGCATTACTAGACGTGGCGCAGATTTCAGACATCATTGGTGTCGAAGACGCTGATACTTTTGTGCGGCCGATTTACGCGGGCAACGTCATTGCGACCGTCAAAAGCAGCGATGCGAAAAAAGTCATTACTGTTAGAACGACGGCATTTGATGCCGCGTCTGAAAGTGGCGGCAGCGGCGCGGTCGAAGCACTCGACGCACAGGCTGACGCAGGACTCTCGTCATTCGTGGACGAAGAGCTGACCAAGTCTGACCGGCCTGAACTCGCCGCTGCTGACATTATTGTTTCGGGCGGGCGGGGCGTCGGCAGTTCGGAGAACTTCGCGGTCATCGAGGCGCTGGCAGATAAGCTGGGGGCTGCCGTCGGTGCCTCACGCGCGGCAGTGGATGCAGGCTATGTCCCTAATGACTATCAGGTTGGGCAAACCGGCAAAGTTGTAGCTCCAACACTCTATATTGCTGTCGGTATTTCGGGCGCGATCCAGCATCTGGCAGGCATGAAAGATTCAAAGGTGATCGTGGCGATCAACAAAGACGAAGAAGCGCCGATTTTTGGTGTGGCCGACTACGGACTGGTCGGCGATCTATTCAAAGAAGTACCAGCTATGGTCGAGGCGCTTGGTGACTGAAGTGCACAGCCGGAGCATCGCGCAAGGAGGCAGTCATGGAACGTGAATCCATGGAGTTTGATGTGGTCATCGTCGGCGGCGGTCCGTCTGGCCTGGCGGCGGCGATTCGCCTGAAGCAACTGGCGGCTGAACGTGAGCAGGAGTTGACGGTCTGTGTGCTTGAGAAAGGTTCTGAGGTTGGCGCGCACATCCTCTCCGGTGCGGTGCTTGAACCGCGGGCGCTGGATGAATTGTTGCCCGATTGGAAGGAACTCGGCGCACCGCTGAATACGCCGGCCGCAGACGATCGTTTCATGCTGTTGACCGAAAAGCGGGCGTTTCGCTTCTTTACGCCGCCGCAGATGAGTAATCACGGCAACTACATTGTCAGTCTCGGCAACGTATGTCGCTGGCTCGCAGAACAGGCGGAAGCGCTTGAAGTGGAAATTTATCCGGGCTTTGCGGCTGCTGAAGTGTTGTACCACGATGACGGCAGCGTCAAGGGTGTTGCCACGGGTGATATGGGTCGCACGCGGGACGGCGAAGAAGGACCAAACTTCGAACCCGGCATGGAACTCCACGCGCGCCAGACAATGTTCGGGGAAGGTTGTCGTGGGTCTCTTACTAAAACCTTGTTTGAACGCTTTGATCTAAGGCGCGATGCGGAACCACAAGTGTACGGATTGGGTATCAAGGAGTTATGGGAAGTCGACCCCGGCAAGCATAATCCCGGACAGATTACTCATACCGCCGGCTGGCCGATGAAACATTGGACATACGGCGGCGCCTTCATCTACCACTTCGATGACAATCTCGTTTCAGTCGGGTTTGTGATCGGGCTCGGTTACGACAATCCGTATCTCAGTCCCTTCGAAGAAATGCAGCGTTTCAAGACCCATCCGTCCGTCCGCCCCCTGTTTGAAGGGGGTAAGCGCATTTCATACGGCGCTCGGGCAATCAGCGCCGGTGGCTTTCAGTCGATTCCGAAGCTGACTTTTCCGGGTGGCATGCTTATTGGCGATGGCGCCGGGTTTCTGAATGTGCCCAAGATCAAGGGTTCGCATACCGCCATGAAATCGGGCATGACCGCGGCCGAAGCAGTCTTCGATGCCCTGACGACATCGGGTGACGAAGTGCGGGAAATCAGCGATTATGCCGAGCGCCTGTCTCAAACCTGGTTGTGGGACGAGCTGTATCGTGTTCGCAACGTCAAACCGTCGTTCCACTGGGGCTTGTTACCGGCGATCGCGTACTCGGGTCTCGACACGGTGATTCTGCGGGGTAAAGCACCGTGGACGCTACATCACCGGCCCGATCACGAACAGCTGAAACCGGCTGCTGAATCGAAACCCATTGAGTACCCGAAACCAGACGGCGAGGTCACTTTCGACCGGCTTTCTTCGGTATTTTTATCCAATACCAACCACGAAGAAGAGCAGCCCTGTCACCTGACCCTGAAAGACGACAGCGTACCGTTGGCAGTCAACCTGGCGTCCTACGCGGGCCCGGAACAACGTTACTGTCCCGCCGGCGTATACGAGTTCGTCGAGGAGGGGGGCGAGACGCAGTTGCAGATCAACGCACAAAACTGTGTTCACTGCAAAACCTGCGATATCAAAGATCCGACGCAGAACATCAACTGGGTGACGCCGGAAGGCGCCGGTGGCCCGAACTACCCGAACATGTGATACCAACAGCATGCCAAAAGTAATTTATCGAAATACAACAGGTGACGAACAAGAGGTCGAGGTCCCGGTCGGGTGGAGTCTGATGGAGGCAGCGATTCAAAACGATGTCGAGGGGATCGTGGCCGAGTGCGGTGGTGGTTGTGCCTGTGCGACTTGTCACGTTTACGTTGAAGAAGCTCGTGCCGGTGAACTTCCCGCGGTCGGCGACATGGAGGGCGATATGCTCGAATGCACGACGACAGATCGCCTGCAGAATTCACGTCTGAGCTGTCAAATCAAAATGACCGAAGAACTGGACGGCCTTGTCGTAAATATTCCTGAGCGCCAGACCTGAGATTCCGTCAGGACAAACAGGCGCGCCCGGAACCTCTGGAATGTCAGAAACTTTTATCGTTGTTGGAGCCGGTCAGGCCGGCATGCAGCTCTGCGACACGCTGCGTAAGAATAAATTCGGTGGTGATCTGATCCTGCTAGGAGATGAACCGTCGCTACCTTATCAGCGGCCACCGCTGTCGAAAACATTCCTGAGTGGAGAGCTCGAAGCAGGACGGCTGCTGTTTCGCCAGCCTGATTACTTTAGAAAAATCGATGTCGATGTGCGTACGGGGGCCAGCGTCGCCCGCCTCCACTGCGCCGAGCGCAAAGTAGTCTGCGCTGACGGTGCGGAGTTGGCGTACGAAAAATTGGCCCTAGCTACCGGAGCACGGGTTCGTGAACTCACCTGTCCCGGCTACGATCTTGAGAATCTCTATTATGTCCGTACGCTCGCCGATTCTGTTGCTTTGGCAGATAAGCTCGGCACTGTAGGTTCCATCGCCGTTGTCGGAGGAGGTTTTATTGGCCTCGAGGTTGCGAGTCAGGCGCGCACACTCGGCAAGGCCGTAACCATTATCGAGACGCAATCCCGCTTGATGGAGCGTGTTGTGTCTCCGGCCATTTCAGACTTTTATTTAACCCTGCACCAGAATCGCGGTGCCAGAGTGAAGTTAGCGAGCCAGGTCGAGGTGATTCAGCAGTTACCGTCCGGCCAGCTAGAAATCGGGCTTGCCGACCAGGATACCGTAGCAGCGGATATCGTTGTCGTCGGGATCGGAGTGGTCCCGAACAGTGAAATTGCCGAGGCGGCGGGAATCGCCTGTCGTGGGGGCATCCTGGTTGACGCCTACGCGCTGACTTCAGACCCACACGTAGTCGCTGCCGGCGATTGCACCATGCATTTCAACTCATATCTCGGCACAGAGATTCGTCTTGAGTCAGTGCAGAACGCCGTTGATCAGGCCAAAACCGCCGCGATGACGATGCTCGGTGAACGCGAGGCGTATAATCAGGTGCCGTGGTTCTGGTCGGACCAATACGACGTCAAGTTGCAGATGGCAGGGATCACGGCGGCTTTTGATGAGACCGTTATTCGTGGAGACGTCGAAGCCCAAAGGTTTTCTATTTTCTACTTTCGCGATGGTAAGCTTTTGGGAGCGGATTCGGTGAACGCGCCTGCAGACCATATGGCCTGCAGAAGAATTTTGGCCGGCGCGCGGCCTTTGTCACCTACGCAGGCAGGTGATGCTGCAGTCAATTTGATGCAGTTCGCAAAAGCTGCTCAATAACTACAATAAGTACTTGGGAGAGGAGGCGGAGTGCCGAAAATTACCTACATCGACATTCACGGTGCACAGCATGAGTGTGAAGTCGCGGTTGGCCTTTCTGTCATGGAGGGTGCGATCCAGAACGGCATTGACGGTATCCTGGCGATATGCGGCGGCAGCTGCGCCTGTAGTACGTGCCATGCTTATATTGATGAGGCTTGGATGGAAAAAGTCGGTGACGCCGAAGAGATCGAAGATTCAACGCTAGAACTTACACTGGAACGTAAACCGAACAGTCGTCTGGCCTGTCAGATAGAAGTCACGAACGCGCTTGACGGCCTGGTTGTCCACGTCGCCAACAACGATGGCTGAGACTACCATCAGCATTGCTGAAGCGATGGCGGCCGGACGCGATGCGTCATCCGGCGTGGCTCGGGCAGATGTGATGTAAAAACGAGATCGACCGGGTGTATGACCTGTCGGATTTCGCACGTTCGTCAGCTGCTTGCCGGGTACGCATTGCGCTGGAGATGAAGCAGATTTCGTACTCGAGGACGATGGCACAAACTCTGAATTCGCGATCGGGGATGCGGTATCACTGGTAGATATTTGCATAGTCACGCAGGCTGATCTGGCGCGACGGAATGGCGTTGATATGGACGATTTTTCGCGTACCGCGAAGACTGCAGACCATTGTCTAACGTTGCCGGCGTTTCGGGATAGGCACCCCGATAATCAGGAATCATAAGCAGACAACACACGAGCCGAATTACGCGGATCCGGAGTAAAAAAACATGTTGCGAGATCGTATTGAATATCGCTGGATCGCGGCCTTCCAACGCGTATTCGAGTTGTGTCAGGTTGAAGCCGGTGAAGCGGTCACAATCCTGAGCGAGACCCAATCCCGACACGTTAATGTCGAACTGTCACGATTAGCACTTGAGGCGCTAGGCGCAAACGTGTTCGTACTGGAAATTCCAACGCCGGCACAACAAGCCCCGGTACCCGTACGTTCAACCGGTGCCACTCAGGTGCTCAATGGACACGATGCCGCGCTGGAGGCGATTAAGGCGGCGGGTATGGTTGTTGATCTGACCTTGGAAGGTCTGCTTCATGCACCACAACTCCCGCAAATACTGGGTGCGAAGACCCGCGTCATGATGGTCAGTAACGAACATCCCGAAGCACTCGAGCGGCTGGGCACTGTTTACCTCGATCCCGCCAGCCCGCTGGCGTTGTCTCCGCGGGACCTGGTCGCACAATTCATTCCGCCAGGGATGGAGTGGCTGCGGGACTGGAAGACACTGTTGAGCACCGGCCAGCTTCCCGAAGACTCTAACCTACCAGCGATGCTCTGCGAGCGATTGCAGTGGCGGACCATTGAGGAATTGACGCACCTGAGCGACCGGGGCCCGACGCTCAGCAAGGTCGGCGTCGCCGTCCTGTTCCCGCGGATTGGCGAGGTCCGCGTGGTGGCCGAGACCATTGCACAAGAGTTACGGGGAGCGGGCGGCGGCCTAGAGGATATTACGGAACGGCAGGTTTTTCACTGGGCACTCGGCCTCGCGCTGATGTTGATCCGAGGGGGTGGGATCCTCCACTTCGGATTGCAGTACGTGGCGGAGACTGGGGACTTCCGCCGGTTCGAGTTCGCTAGCAGTCGAAGAATCTGGCTACCGCATCGTCGCAACGCCCCAACTCCGCGCTTTATTACTCGTGACCCCGGTCGTCACGGCTTTCTCAATCTGGAGGAGCGCAACAGCAACCCTCTGATTGGATGGGCTCAGCTCGCGCTAGGCTTGAGCGTCTATTCTCCTGGAATCATCACCCTAGCCTATGAGGAGCTTCTGAAGGCTCTCGAGGAGGCAGGACTCGGGCGGTTTGTCGCTCTGGATGATCGCGGCATGCAAGCTCAGGTGTTTGGTCTGGAACCATCCCGGCTGGACCTGTGCCAGACGCCGCGCCGAATGGTCACGCCATCCGCCGCCCAGACCGTCTGGGTACCCGAAGACATCACTGACACGCTAGACGGCCTGCCGGCATGGAACAGCCCCGGCGAAGTCTTATCGCCAGACCCAAGCAATTCGGCCGACTGGTGGCATTCCCGGCTGAGGGAGGGAGACCTCACCCGCGTCATCGCCCACGAGCACACCGGGCTCCTAGAGCGGGACGAACGGGTGGAACTGCAAAACAGATTCATGGCCAAACCGGAACAGGCCGAGCCCTGGTTCGAGAACCTACTGTCGGCCACCCCCACTCTGGAAATGGGTATCAACATAGGTACCCTGTCCAGCGTAATGCTCGGCGGCGTGCCCCCAAACCAGGCGAGCTTTATCCAACGCGTTGGTCGCGCCGGCCGCCTGGACGGGAACGCCGCAATCTTCGCGATTGCCGATGCGTCTCAGGACGGGCATGACCAGTATTACTTTGCCAATCCCTTGGAGATGCTCCACGGCGACGTCGAATCACCTGCCATCTACTTGAACGCAGCCGAAGTCCTGCGACGCCAGATCTACGCTTTCTTTTTCGATAACTGGGTGGCTGAAGAGACTCCATCGCTGCCGGATAAGCTAAGCGAGGCGCTCGACCAGGTGGCGAAAGGCGACGGCGATACCGCCCGATTCCCGTATAACTATCTCGACTTCGTCAACCGAAACGAACCGACGCT
>CAXGUU010000132.1:0-8708 GCA_964012875.1 uncultured bacterium | reverse complement strand
AATAAGCTCGAAATCTGGGATGCTGCAGGCTGGCGCACGGCGCGGGATCGTTGGCTGGAAGATGTAGCCGAGGGCGTCGATGCTTCAGCCTCGGCCCTGGACACCCTGTCGCTGTGAGCGATGCAGGTGTCGATGCACACACCAGTCCTACTGTCAGAAGCCATAGACATGATGGACATTAAGCCGTCCGGCACTTACATCGATGCCACTTTCGGCCGTGGGGGACACACTGAATCCATATTGCGGCATCTCAATGCTGACGGTCGCATCGTTGCTTTTGACCGCGACCCGGAAGCGCAGCGGTGTGCCAGCCAACTCGCAGCCCGCGAACCTCGGCTTAGCGTGCAGCCTGAAGCGTTCTCAAAAATATCGCGGCTTTCTGAGCATTTGTCAGGGACGGTCGACGGCATATTGTTCGATCTCGGATTGTCTTCACCGCAGCTCGATGATCCCGCGCGCGGGTTTTCGTTTCGCGAAGATGGTCCACTCGACATGCGGATGAGTTCGGGCGTTGGGGTATCTGCGGCGGAATGGCTCGCTGGGGCCTCGGAAAGCGAAATCTCCGATGTGTTGTGGCGTTATGGCGAAGAGCGGCGTTCGCGCCAAATCGCCCGGCGCATTGTCAACACGCGCGCTGACGAGCCACTGAAAACTACCTTCGCGCTTGCCGATCTGGTTAGAAGTTGTGTGTATCGCGGTCGCGGTCGGATTGATCCGGCTACGCGAACTTTCCAGGCGATTCGTATCCATATTAACGACGAACTCGGTGAGGTCGAACGCGCTCTGGCAGCATGCCTGCCGTTGCTTCGCTTGCGTGGGCGCGTGGTCGTAATTGCTTTCCATTCGCTTGAAGATCGAATCGTCAAACACACTTTTCGTCGTCTTGATCGCGAGCACCGTGAGGCCAGACGTGATGGGTTGGAGCCCACCCCGGGTTTCGTCGTGCTCCACCGAAAGCCGATCCGCCCCCGGGAGGAGGAAGCTGCGAACAATCCGCGTGCGCGCAGCGCCCGACTGCGCACGCTGGAGCGCGCTGCATGAAGGTGTTGGTTGCCGTGGCATTTGCAGCCATCGTTACGTTCGCTTCTGCGATTGAACTCGTGCTACACAGGCATGAAAGCAGAAAACTCTTCGTCGAGTTGCAGGCGCTGCGCAAGGTTGAGCACGAACTGAACCAGGAATGGGGGCAGCTCCTGCTTGAACAGGCGACCAGCGGACACAATGCCGCGATAGAAGAGACCGCGCGAAGTGCTCTGAATATGCTTGTCCCCGAGGCGAGTCGAATCGTGGAATTACGATGAAAGAGCGCATACAGGTGACCAGAGAACTCAGGTTTCGTCGCCGTTTCGTGATGTCTTTGTTCATCATGGCGGCTGTGATTATGATTTGGCGGGCAGTCGATCTACAGTTTCACGAAGTAGAATTTTTGCAGAGCCATGGCGACGCACGCTACTTGCGAATCGACGAAATTCACGCCAACAGGGGCATGATCGTCGATCGCAACGGGTTGCCCCTAGCCATCAGCTCGCCAGCCCTGTCGGTGTGGGTACGACCCAAGCCTTTCATCGCCGACAAATCGCGATGGTCAGAAGTCGTGGCCGTACTCGGCACCACAATCGAGCATCTCGAAACACTGATTTTACCTCGTTCGAATCGGCACTTCGTTTACCTCAAGCGTCACATCACGCCGGAACAGGGCGCAGCGTTGAAGGCGCTCGAGGTCGCTGGCCTTGAGCTGCAGGGTGAATACCGTCGCTATTATCCGGCGGCGGAGGTGACGGCCCACGTCGTTGGATTTACCAATGTAGATGACCACGGCCAGGAAGGGATAGAACGCGAATTTGAAGATGTTCTTCGTGGCGAGCCCGGACAGCGACGAGTCATCAAGGACCGGTTGGGCCGTGTTGTCGAGGACGTCGAACGATTGCAGGAAACCCGGCCGGGACGCGATATCGTCCTTAGCATCGACAACCGCGTGCAATACGCGGCTTATCGCGAACTGAAAAACGCGGTCCATAAGCATCGTGCACGCGCCGGCTCGCTGGTCGTGGTCGAGGCACATTCGGGCGAAGTGATTGCGATGGTCAACCAGCCTTCCTTCAACCCGAACAATCGAAGTGACCGCAAGGACGAACACTATCGTAATCGTGCAGTCACGGACTTGTTTGAACCTGGTTCCACGATTAAACCGTTTACCATTTCCGCCGCCCTCGAAAGCGACCGTTTTACACCTGCAAGCGAAATCAATACCGCGCCCGGGAAGTTCAAACTCGGTCAACATACGGTGCGCGATATCCGCAATTTCGGCGTGCTGGATATCTCGGGTGTGATCGAAAAATCCAGCAATGTCGGGGCCAGCAAGCTCGCGCTGTCGATGGAGCCCGAACGATTGTGGCGCGCATTGCGTGCGGTGGGTGTCGGTAGCACGTCAGACATCGCGCTGCCCGGAGAAACTTTTGGCCGCCTGAGAGAATATGAACACTGGCGCGAAATCGAACATGCGACGCTCGCGTTCGGCTATGGAATGTCGCTCACCGCGGTGCAGCTCGCACGGGCTTACACTTCGATCGCCAACGACGGCTGGCTGTTGCCGCTGAGCATCCTGAAGACTAACGAAGTTGGTTATCGCGAACGGGCCTTTGCGGCTTCTACTGCCGGGGCTTTGCGGCTAATGCTTAAAAAGGTGATTGAACAGGGTACGGGGCAGATGGCCAAAGTGCCCGGGTATAGTGTCGCCGGTAAGACCGGAACCGTTCACAAAGCAACCGTTGAAGGTTACGCAGAAGATCTTTATCTGTCGCTTTTTGCCGGAATGATTCCTGCTGACAAACCGAAGTTGGTTGCGGTTGTAGTGATCGACGAACCGCGCGCCGGTGAACATTTCGGTGGACGTGTGGCTGCGCCGATTTTTTCATCGGTCATGTCGGCCGCCACGCGCATACTCGATATCGCGCCGGACCTCCCCGCGGAGGATGGCGTTCCGATGTGGCTCGCGCAGAGGCTCGAGGTCACACAACCGGTGGATGGGTTTGCGCAATGACAGCGATGTCAGCCAAATGCAAAAGCCTGGCCATGGTGCTCGAGGGCCTTGTGCCGCCGCGTCCCGAAATGGACATCACCATCACCGATCTTACTGCTGATAGTCGGGCTGTCAGAGCTGGTGGCTGCTTCGTAGCACTGGCCGGAACACAGCATGGCGCAACCGAATTCATCGACCAGGCCGCCGACAACGGGGCTGCGGTGATTTTGACCGATACCTCGGTTGAAAGCTCCGGCACGAAAGTACCGCTTATTGGCGTTCCCGACATCCGCGCGCAATTGCCGACCATCGCCCGGCGCTTCTTTGATGATCCCTCGTCGAAGCTACGGCTCGTCGCCGTGACCGGTACGAATGGCAAGACAACGGTTGCCCATACGCTGGCGCAGGCGCTCGCGATTCTGGGCGAAAAAGCCGCCTACATCGGGACGCTCGGCCACGGTAAGCCAGACCAACTGGTGGCCGCCGCGAATACCACGCCCGACACGGTTGCACTTAATCGCTGTCTTGCGCACTTTGTGGACGACAATATCGGCATGTGCACGCTCGAAGCATCGTCACATGGACTAGCTCAGGGGCGCCTTGAAGGTATTCGATGCGAAGTCGTCGTGTTTACGAATTTAAGTCGCGATCACCTCGACTACCACGGCGATTTGGCAACTTACCAGTCAGCAAAAGAAAAAGTGTTTGCGTTGCCGGGAATTCGTGCGGCCGTCGTTAACATCGATGATCCTGTGGGGCAACAATTTGGCGCGCGGTACGCAGACAAGTTCGATCTCTGGACCTGCAGCGTGGAAGGCGTTTCCGACCAGCCGAGTCAGGCCCGGGTTTCGGCCAGGTCGGTCGAGTGCTCGTTAGCGACCACGCGATTCGACCTCGTCGTGGATGGAGACTCTGTCAGCGTAAAGAGCGCCGTCCCTGGCCGCGTTAACGTTCAAAATCTTTTGCACTCGGCCGCCGTCCTGCTGTCGTTCGGACATTCGCTCGACCGGGTCGCAAATGCCATAGCCCGGGTTAGTCTTCCGCCGGGCAGAATGCAGCGGTGCGACCTTGGTGATAACAGGCCGATGGTGTTTATAGACTACGCCCATACACCCGACAGCTTACGTGCGGTATTGCACTCGCTCAGGGAACTGTGCGAGGGCACCGTGACGACTGTATTCGGTTGCGGCGGCGAACGCGATAAGGGAAAGCGGCGGTCAATGGGTCAGATCGCATCCCAATTGAGCGATCGTTGCGTGATTACGAACGACAACCCGCGCAGCGAAGATCCGCAGAAGATTGTCGACGACATTGTTGCCGGAATCGAATGCACGAGCAGGGAAATCATCCTCGATCGCAGGTCGGCAATCGAAAGGGCGATCTTGGAGTCTGGAACCGGGGACGTCGTGTTACTTGCCGGCAAGGGACACGAATCGTTCCAAGTACTCGGGCACAAACTCATACCGTTCAGCGATATGGCCGTGGCCCGCGACGTCGGGATGTCATTGCCATGATCGAGCTGCGGACATCTGAGGCCGCGCTCGCCGTAAATGGCCACGTTTCGGGATGCGACACGGGCTTTTCAGGTGTCACAACCGATTCCCGCAGCACGGTACCGGGTCAGCTGTTTGTGGCGCTGCACGGGCCGAATTTTGATGGTCATGACTGGCTTGGGCAAGCGGTCGAAGCTGGTGCCGTGGCCGCGATGATTGATAAGCCGATGGACGCCGAAATACCCTTGATTATGGTCGAAGACACCCGTCGCGGCCTCGGTGCGCTGGCATCATTTTGGCGCGATCAATTCGACATACCTGTGATTGGCATCACCGGCAGTGCAGGTAAAACCACAGTTAAGGAGATGGTCGGGGCGATCCTGGCAGAGCAAGGTAATCCCTTGATCACAAGAGGCAACCTTAACAACGACATCGGAGTGCCCCTGACCTTGTTTCGGCTCGGTAAGGGCACGACTGCCGCGGTCATAGAAATGGGCGCCAACAAGGCGGAGGATATCTCGTACCTTACCCGCATTGCCAAACCCCAGTTCGGCGTCGTGACTCTATGTGCGCCAGCGCATCTTGAAGGGTTCGGCGATCTTGAAACGATCGCCAGGACCAAGGGTGAACTATTCGAACACTTGGCCGAAAGTGGTACCGCGGTAGTTAATAATGAAGATGCATATGCCGGGTTGTGGAAGTCTTTGGCGGCGCGCCGGTCGATCGTCACCTTCGGAGATGGCGGCGATGTCAGCGCTGAGAAGATAACGGTCGGTGCTGCCGGTTCAAGCTTCGTGCTGGTAACGCCGGAGGCCAGGGCTCGGTGCACAATCGCGACAAGCGGACGGCACAATGTCAACAACGCATTGGCATCTGCCGCGATCGCGCTGGCGGTGGGTGTCGGTAGTGATCAGATCGTTGCTGGTCTAGCGCGCGCTCGACCAGCACCTAGCAGACTCAATTTTCGCGCCGGCATTGGTGGGTCGCGTGTTATCGATGATTCGTATAACGCCAATCCGGCTTCCATGCGGGCTGCGTTGGACGTGTTGGCGGCGCAATCGGGTGAAAAATGGTTGGTCATGGGCGACATGGGTGAACTCGGGCCAACTTCATCCACGTTACATGCTGAAGTCGCCACTCAGGCGGCGAATGCGGGTGTAACCCGGCTGTATGGACTCGGACAACACACGGCGAAAACGTGCGCTGCGTTTGGCGCCGGTGCAGAACATTTTCAGGATATCGATGACTTGTCCGAATCGGTCGTATCAGCGTTGGAGCGTGCGGACGTGGCACCGGTAGTGCTGATCAAGGCGTCGCGCGCGATGGCGCTCGACAAGGTTGTGAAGAATCTGGAGTCGGAGGGCGAGACGCGATGTTGATGCAGCTTGCGGAATATCTCACGCAGTTCCACTCAGGGTTCAACGTCTTTCAGTACATCACGCTCAGAACCATCCTTGGCGTGCTAACAGCCTTGTTTATTGCCCTGTTAATCGGTCCCTCCGTGATTCGCTACCTGGCGCGTTACCAGATTGGTCAATCAGTGCGCGACGATGGGCCGGCATCGCATCTGTCGAAAGCCGGCACCCCGACAATGGGAGGGATGCTCATCCTGGTCTCGATCGTGATCAGCACGCTTGCCTGGAGCGATTTGAGCAATCGATTCGTGTGGATCATTTTGGCGGCGACGATAATGTTCGGGGCAATCGGGTGGTATGACGATTACCTGAAATTAGTGCGCAAGAACTCGAAGGGCCTCTCTGCAGCCTGGAAGATTCTCTGGCAATCGATTGCCGCGCTGCTGATCGCCGTGACCCTTTACAAAACAGCCAGTTCACCTGTTGAGACCCAACTGATCGTGCCCCTGGTCAAAACTGTCGCGTTAGACATGGGTTGGTTCTTCGTTGTGTTTTCATATTTCGTGATCGTAGGGACCAGCAACGCGGTGAATCTGACCGATGGTCTTGATGGGCTGGCCGTGCTCCCGACCGTGATGGTGGCGGCCGCCATGATCGTGTTCGCCTATGTTGCGGGCAATGTAAACTTCGCCCGTTATCTCGCCCTGCCCTATGTGCCGGGTGTTGGCGAAGTCTGCGTGATTTGCGGTGCCATCGTCGGCTCAGGTCTGGGCTTCCTTTGGTTCAACACCTACCCTGCGCAGGTCTTTATGGGTGATATCGGTGCACTGGCGCTTGGCGCCGCTATCGGAACGATCGCCATCGTTGTTCGACAGGAACTCGTTTTGCTCATCATGGGTGGCGTGTTCGTCATGGAAACGGTGTCAGTCATCCTGCAGGTCGTTTCGTTCAAGTTGACCGGCAAGAGAATTTTCAGAATGGCGCCCATCCATCATCATTTTGAACTTAAAGGCTGGCCCGAGCCGCGGGTCATCGTGCGCTTCTGGATCATCACGGTCATTCTCGTACTGGCGTCGCTGGCAACCTTGAAAATCAGATGATAGCGAACGCAGCAAACATGGCCGGATCCGCAACAAGCTCCACACCTGCCCGCTTTGATTTTGGCGTCATTGGCCTTGGTGTGACAGGGCGTTCGGTAGCGGCTTTCCTGTCCGGTTCAGGGCAGGACTTTTGTTGCGTTGATACCCGTGAAGGGGCAGCTGGCATCGACGGGTTCCGTTTGGAATTTCCGCGCACCGTGGTCATGACCGGTCGCGTTCCAGCTGAAGTTTATGCGAGCTGCGCAGAACTTGTGGTGAGCCCGGGAATAGACCTCGGCTCGTCGGACCTTGAGCCTGCTGTTGCGAGCGGCCGACCGCTGATCGGTGACATTGAACTCTTTGCCAGGTCGGCTGCAGCGCCGATCATCGCGATTACCGGTACGAACGGTAAAAGCACGGTTACGACCATGGTCACCGACATACTCGGCACTGCCGGCTTTGCTGCGCTGAGTGGCGGGAATCTTGGGCCTCCCGCGCTCGACTTGCTCGCGGTACAGAAGCCGGACTATTACGTACTGGAAGTTTCAAGTTTTCAACTCGAGCTTACCCGTTCGTTGCAGCCGGAAGTTGCGACCGTGTTGAACATTTCGCCCGACCACCTCGACCGCCATCGCGATATGGCAACTTACGCGGCAATCAAACAACGTGTCTACGCGCGGGCGGGGAAGTCCCTGGTCAATGTCGATGATCCGCTGGTCGCTCGTATGACGGTGTCTGGTGAACGCTTGAGTTTTAGCAGCCGGTGCCCGGAAGCTGCAGACTACGGTGTCAGGTTCAAGGGTGCTGCATTCGAGATTCTGCGCCGCGGCGACGTGTTTGTGCAGGTAACCCAGTCCAGTCTCGCCGGCAAACACAACGCCGAAAACGCGATGATTGCGGCGGCAGTGTGTGATCAGCTCGGCGTTGAAGCCCAGGCCATTGCCGCGGCGCTGTCGACCTATCAGCCGCTGCCGCATCGCTCGGTCCTGGTGGCGCAAATCGATGGCGTACGCTACGTCGATGACTCGAAGGCAACTAACCCGGGCGCGGCGATCAGCAGCCTTCAGGGCATTCGCACCCCAGCAGGGACGATTGTAATTCTCGGCGGTCGCAGTAAAGGTCTGCCGTTTGATCGCCTGGGCGACGAAGTCGCGAAGTTCGCGAAATCCGCAATTGTGATCGGCGAAGCTGCTAACGAAATCAGGAACGAAATCGCCGATCGAATTCCATGTATCCATGCTGGCGACATGGTGGAAGCAGTTGCAGTCGCGACCGGAATTGCCGAGTCCGGCGATACCGTTTTGTTGGCACCGGCCTGCGCCAGTTTCGATATGTTTGAGGATTACATCGCTCGCGGAGCAGCTTTTGTTGCTGCCGTGGAAACGGTGCCGAACCGATGACAACGTTTGCGCCACATAGGCAGGCTGTTCCGCTGATCGGGCGTTCGTCAGTGGCCTCGTTTCGCTACGATGCGTGGTTGCTTGGTGCAACCCTATGCCTGGTGGCAGTGGGCCTGATCATGACGGTCTCAACCTCGGTCTCGATCGCCGAGCGCCGCGAATTCGACCCGCTGCACTATTTCTGGCGTCAGATCGTTGCGGTCGCACTTGGTTGCGCCGTCGCCGCGGTGATTCTAAAAGTGCCGCTAAAGCACTGGCAATCGGCCAGCGCGCTGATGCTGTTCGGCGCCGTGATTCTGCTTGTTGCAGTCCTCATTCCCGGTCTGGGACGGGCAGTCAACGGCCGCATGCGTTGGCTGTTT
>CAXGUU010000131.1:0-8713 GCA_964012875.1 uncultured bacterium | reverse complement strand
GCGGCTGCCTGAACCAGCACAACGATACGCTTAATGTTCTCGCGAACGCCACTGGCGGCGCTTTCTTTGGCCTCAATGATCCCGGTTTCGGCTCTGGCTCGGTAGCAGGTGTCCAAAGCGCTTTGAGCAACGTAGGCATCATGCAGATGCCGACCTTGAACACCGCGGGTCGCAACATGGAAAACGGTTGTGGCTCGGCCTTCGCGCCGGACCCGACGGGAACGCCTTCGCTGGGATACTGGCGCGCGATTCAGAATGGCCGTCTTGACAACGGACATTACCTGCGCCAGGTCATCAACGAGTTCCCAGCTGCCAAATGGGCTGTGCGTGACATCTTCGGTTTTGGAGACGAGCGCAACGTCGCCGATACGTTCCGGACACTGGAAGGTTTCCGCTCTTCTTTCGGCCCCTTCATCCAGTGGTTTGGCCGTCAGTTCAAACGTGAAAATATTTTCATGGTCGGCGGCAACTACATCGTGACGACAGACGATCCTGAGTCAATCTTTGACCAGCTGATCATCCGTGGTGAGGTTGCGGTAACGCCCAACAAGCGTATTACCAATAACTTGAGCTACCAATTCACGGAAGTGGACGACGTCGTATCCTCGTTGATTTTCGAGAAGTACCACCGTATTTCTGATTCATTCCCGGCGACCTATATGGTCTTCCAGTGGATGCATCGGACGTCAACTGATATGTTCGGCCGCGATCTTGATAACAACGACACGCCGGACCTCGATACCTTCATAGACCCTGTCACCGGCAGCTTCACTGCTGCTGCATTCAGCGAAGACGCCATGGCACCGCGTGGTACGGACAATGCCAACTACGTGGTATTCGCCTTCCAGCAACCGTTCCCCAACCTGATCTGGCGATTTGATTTCGCCGTTCTGGTTGACGTTGCCGGCGGCTACCTCGTACAGCCTGGCCTGCGTTATCGTCCAGCTGCTGATTGGCAGTGGGACCTCTACGCCAACATTATCGAATCGCCCGGGGGTGATAACGACACCATCACCGAGACACTCGATTTCGCTGATGAAGTCTTTGTTCGCTTGACCTACTATTTCTAGCTTACAAAGCGCCTTTAGACTTGAAGAGCCGGCCCTGTGCCGGCTCTTTTTTTGTGGCGGCGCTATGAGATTCGCGAAGCAGTCCATGACGTCGCGTACATCTAAATGCAACGCTAGCTGCTTTAACTTAACCAGAACCGCATAAAGTAACGAGGGCATTCGCGCCGGCAGTGAATCCGGTATTCTATGCGGCCCTCCCGTACGATGGACCTAAATTAATTATGGAATCAACTACTGATGTAGGGCTAATCGCAGAAGTAATAGCGGGCGCAAAAACTTTGCTCGAGCTAGGCGGACCAGTAGTCGCCATATTGCTGGTAGCTTCGGTTTTGGGGCTTGCGTTGGCGCTGGTTAAATTTCTTCAGTTTTCTCGTGCCGGCAAGCAGACCGTAGAGCGAATTGACTTCGCGATCGATCGTTGGGAAAAAGGAGAACGTGACGAGGCTGTCAAAATACTAGAAGGCAACCGTCTCGACATTGCGCGGGACATAAAATTTGGGTTAGAGCAGAAAGCCGTTATGGATCCGGATTTGTTGCACGACGAGCTATTACGTCGAGCGACTGTTTTCCTAAGGGACTACTCAAAGAACCTGCGGCCATTAGAGCTCATTTATTATCTCGCACCGGTGATGGGACTGTTGGGTACAGTACTCGGCATGATTGATGCGTTTCGGGGGTTAGCGGTTAGCGCGGGTGCAACTGGGGAATCCTCCGCGTTAGCGAGTGGTATTTGGGAGGCGCTGCTGACGACCGCAGTCGGATTGTCGATCGCGATTCCATTTGCCGTCATGCATGCCTTGCTTGAGTCGAAGCTTGAGGCGCTTGCCGACCAGGTGACCGACTTCGTCACACGAGTGCTGACATTATCCGACAAAGCTTGAGTCATGGACGCCAGCCGACAATCGCTTTTGCCTGTGCGACAGCGCCGCCGTTCGGGACGAATGTCACTAACCCCTTTGATCGATTGCGTCTTCATTCTGCTGGTTTTTTTTATGTTGCAGACGAACTTCCTTAGACCGCGAGCGATTGAGTTCTCCCAAACGGCGGGTAGTGCGAATTCGGAGTCGAATTCCACGATGATCGCGGTCGAGCTTCATGACAACGGTACCGTGTGGCTTAATGGAGCTGAGAGCAGTCTAGAGGCGCTTCGCGGCTACGCATCACGTATTCAAGAAACGGACAGGACTCGCGTGGTATTGGCCGTTGATCCGGACGTGATATTGCAACGCGCGGTAGACGTTATGGATCTGTTTAACCAGCATGAGATTTTCAACATTTCGATGTCGGCCGCGAGAAGGTTCGAATAGACGAGGGGCGCAGGTATGACGAAACGGAGGCGGCGCGGCTCAAGTTATCAGGAAATGCGACAACGCTTAATCGGAAATAAGACGACGCAGGAAGAAAACGTGATCCCAATGATCAACGTCATCTTTCTGTTGCTTCTCTATTTCATGATTGCCGGTAACCTGCAGCCGGACTATAACGTCACCCCTCCAATCGCGTCACAGGAAGCGGAACCTTCCTCCCGGATTCCCACACTAAGTGTCGAGGCGGGTGGCGTTATGCGATTAGAAAATCGTCCCGTAAGCTGGGAGGAGCTGCTTGCCCGACTGGCGAAAATGGCAGGGGAGGAAAAACTAAAAATCTACGCGGATGCCAAAGTAGATGCATTGACCGTCAGCAAGGTAATGAAGATAGCCTCGGAAGCGGGAATCTTACAGTTTGTGCTCGTGACCCAAATGCGGGTCGAAACTGGCTAGCTCCTCTCGAATCGGGTTCCAAAAAATATGACGACAGAGACTCGCAACGCATGATGGCTGGAACACGAGGTAGGTGCCGATCGGGCGCCTGTGACCAGAGCAGCATGAGGAAGCTGTCGGTTTGTGGTTTCGGGGTGGCTCGATGACTTACAATTCGCGTCGCACGCTAGTTTGGGCTGGCCTCCTTGTTGTATCCACGTTCGTGCACGCCATTGTCTCGTGGAGAGTCGGTCGCCAGATTGAACCAGTCGACACCCCCCTTCCGGTCGAAGAAGCGGTTCAAATCATTGTCGAACAGCAACCGGAAGAGCTGATCGAAAAACCCGAACCACCCGAAGAGCAGCTCGAATTCGAAGAGGAATTGGAGCTCGATCCTCCTGAAATTCTAATAGCACCAAAAGCGGTCGCGCCACCGCCACCTGACGTTTCTACTGCCCTCAAAGCACAGTCGGGCGGGTTTCAGGGTATCGAGGTCGCCAGTGGCCTGGCCGCACTGCCCTTGAGCGAAGGCTCGGGCATCGGAGGCTTCAAAACCGGTATTGGCAATGGCCTAGGCGATGGTACCGCTCGCTTCGCGGCGTACGTTGCGGGGCTCAGGGCCTCCGGGCTGGACGTGGTCTTCGTCATTGACGCCACGGGTTCCATGGGCTGGGTGATCGAAGAGGTGAAAGACCGTATCGAAGACATTTCCCAAATCGTCCGCTCGCTTGTTCCGATTGCCCGCTTCGGTTTCGTCGCCTATCGCGATCGTGATGATCCGGAATTCATCACTCGGCAGCAGAGCTTGACCTACAGTACAGCTAAGCTTTACCGCTTTTTGGATGCCCTTAAAGCCAAGGGTGGTGGCGACTGGTTCGAGGCTATAGACGCCGGGCTCAAGGTTGCTATTGAGGAAGCCGGTTGGCGGCTGGGTGCGCGCAAGTTGATTATTTTGATTGGTGATGCGCCTTTGAAAGAAGGACAACTGAAGAAGGTGGTCAGACTCGTCGGACAGTTCACGCGAGGCGGTGGCACAGTATCTACGCTGGATGTTAGCGACCAGGCGAATCCACATTTATTGGAAGCTAAAGTTGGACGCGCTGTACCGCGAGCGCTTTATCGTAGCGCGCCGATGCACACCTTCCTCGTTATTGGCGAGGCCGGTGGTGGGGATACTGCCACACTCGATGGTGAGCTCAAACTAACTAAGCGGTTGATCCAACTAATCATGGGTGACCAGTTTGCTAACGAGATGCAGGCACTGCTGGATGTGCTATGACTAGTGGTCGGTGTCAAGGCGTTACGGAACTGTCGGCGGCCCGGCTTCTGATAGCTCTCGTGCTTGTGTTTTATACATCCGGCTTATATGCGACGCCAGCGGGCGAAGACGCGATCAAACAGGCGAACTCGCATCTTGCGCGCCTAAAGACCGGACCATCTGCCAAGGACGTCTTTGATATTGCAAATAGCATTGGCCCGGCGATCGATGCCGTGCGCTCATCTGAGGTTACAGATGCTCAACTGAAAACCTTACAGGGCCTGCTTGAGCAGATGCGGCGGGTTACTGAACAAAAGTTGGCGTCAATCGAGGCGGAGTCACAGGAAAATGAGGCTGCGCTGGAGCGGTTGTACCGTTCGCAGACCTGGGACGATATGAGTTTTGCGCTTGCGGCCTTCCCCTACTGGCGGGCCTGGATTGATCTTCAGATCGCGAAACGAATCGATGACGAGGGACTGAAAACTCAGGCTTTGTTGCCAGCACAGAAAGGATTTCGTGCCGCATCTATGCAGCTCTTTCGACCGGGTTTGGTATATGGCGGCTGGCTCGGTATGGGCTATGTCGAACTTGAAGAAGGGCGCAGTGCACGAGCCATGGAAATTTTCCAAAATCTTGATAATGCGTTGGCTTCGGAGCCCGACTCGCCGGTACGCCAGGCTGTACAAATCGAACTGCGGCTACTGGAAGCGCGGACCGGGCAGGTTAAAACAACGCGCAAGTCCGACAGAGTGGATGAAATTGAAGCGCGAATTCTACGGGTCGAGGCTTTTGCTCTTCTGCAGGACAGTCGCAAAACTGGTGGCCGGCCCTGGGAGGCTGCGGTACGTCTGAAAAAAATTATCGAGGCGGGCTATCTCGATCAATCTCTGGTCAACGACATGATGATCTATGCGCAGGAGCTTTCCGGGGTTGATATTGGTATCTATACGGATCTCGCGGGCGGGGAATTTGCACTCCAGTACGAGCACTATTACAACGCCATGCAGAAGTTTCAGTCCTTTTTCAGCAATGTGATAGCGCCGCCGGGTATCGACTTTACGCGTTATCGCTATCGCTGGGCGTTGGCCGCGTATAAGGCGGAAATCTACCAACCGGCGGTAGATATCCTCGAGAAGATGCAGCGCAAGAAGGGTTTGGACCCCGAGCTCGACAAGGCGACCGCTAAGCTTCTATACGCGGTTTATGCGGCTCGTGAGCAGACTAGTGGGTCAGTAGCAAACCGCAAATTACTGCGCACCGCCGCTCAACGATTTGTCCGCAAGAGCCCAGGTGACGCGGATGCTGATGCTGCACGCTTGATGATCGCACAGACTTCATCAAGTGCTTCAACCGCACTCAAGTCGCTCAAATCGATCAAGTCGACCAAAAAACTCAATGGCGATGTCGAGCGTACTGCATACCAAATCATTGCGCGTGATTTCAGCCGGAAGATCGCTCGCGGTAAAACCAATTCAGCCAAGGGATTGGCGCGCGATGGTATCTCGGCCTTCAGTAAATTGCCGAAGGCCGACAAGGCAGACCCGTTCAACTTCGCCATTCTGCTGCAGATGCGGGCGTTAATCGATCCAAAGCCGGAAGAGGTTCTGAAAGCGATCGAATTTATCGAAACGAAGGGGAACACCAATCTCGACATTCGACGCGCGCTCATCTGGTCGCGATTGCAGCTCTACGATCGAAGCGGTGATATGTCCAAGGTTCGCGACTTTGTTCGCAGTCTAGCTTCAAACGGTATCCCGAGTTGGCAGATGGAATTTCTCTATCCATTCGTCGCCGAGCGCAAAAGTGTCGGTGAACGCATCGAACTCGCACGGCTATTGCATCCTTCGTCGAAAGACCAGCCGGAAATGGATAGGCGTTTTCGTGCTCTGATCATAGAAGATTTATTGACCCAAGGTGAAAGTCAGGAGGCCTACGGCGAGTCACTCGTATTCAGCAAAGAACATCCGAGTTCGGGGGATGCATGGCGACTGCTGGCAAAATCTGCTGAGGCTAATGAGCAACCCTTCGAGGCTGACCGCGCGTGGCGAGTCATCACGGACAAAGCGATACCTACGATGACTATCTGGTGGGAAGGCATGTTTAGCCGTGTGCGTATTCGCACGAACTCCACTCGCCCCTACGAGGCGTGTCCTTTGATTGATGAGATCGTGCGGAGCGAAGAGCATATGCCTGCGAATTTGAAGGGCGACTTCGAAGTGATCTCCGCGGCTGCCGGCTGTCCGACTAAGAGTGCGGCGCTGGCCGATTAGAATCGAGTTCCCTATCGGCATGCCGCGGGCGCTAGTTAGGGAATCGCAGCGATACAGAGTCTTCCCCAGCAGTAAACCAGACGCCCGGTGTGGTCAGCCGCATCACAACGCCATGGTGAACGCGGCAAACAGCGACGCTTACGTGATAGGTGGGATGCTGCGTCAGTGATGCCGAGCCGCGCTCTGCATTCTGGAGGTGTTTTTAAAATTTTTCGAATCGCGAGCATACCGGATGCATGGAATTTATCGGTCGCGATTGGAATGCGCAGCGAATCAATGAATTATTCGGAGTTTGGTTTGTTTGGTAACCAACGGACGCGGTAGCAAGGTTTAAGCTAAACTGAGCCTCAGTGTTCGAAAAACACCCGCTGAAAATACGGCTTGACGCCAATTTCACGACAGCAAGAATAAGTTCACCAGTGCATTTGCGCGGCTCAGGGGAGAATGATGATGAGAATTCGAAAATACACACCTGATTTCAGTCGGCGCCGATTTATTGAGCGGACAGCGGCAGGTGTTCTTGGCGCAGGTGTACTTGCGCCGGTCTGGACCACGCTCGCCGAGAATGGCGACTTCTCTGCTTCGTATCCCGATGAATTGCTGTCAATCGAGGACTACACCAAAGGAGCTCTTAAAGTCGGTGACACCATTAATGCGGACAATGTTGATCTGGTCAAGGATTTGCTTGACGAAGTTCGCTACATGCAGATTAAACAGCAAGGTCGTGTACTGGAGTTAGTTAAGGCGACGACCGACATTACCAAGCTCAGCCCCGTCGAATATATTGAAGCCACGCTCAGACACAAGGGCATGGCGAGTTTTGACGCCGACGGCAATGTGGTGGTTGACGGCGGAAAGCCATGGATCGGCGGTAATCCTTTCCCTGAGCCGACCAGCGGGATGGAGTTATACGCCGGTATCACCTTAACCTGGGGTCGGCACGACGCCTCCTTCTACCCCATTAAGTCGTTTGAGCAGGACGGGAATGGCAAGATTGGCTACCGCTACGAACTCGCCTGGTGCGAATTTGCACCGGTCGGCCGCATCAGCGTCGAGCCCATGCCTTACTGGCCTGGCCACGAGGACAAGCTTCGCTATCAGTCCGTTTTTTTTACCATCCCGCAGGACTACAAGGGTTCGTCATTCCTGAACATCTGGCACTACGACCAACGCAAATTCCCCGAGCTGCTGGGCTATCTGCCGCAATTCAAGCGCGTGCGGAACTTCCCGACCAGTCAACGCTTCGAACCGTTATTACCGGGTTCGCACCTGTATTTTTCCGACGCCTGGGCGGCGGGCGATCCCTATCTGACCTGGGGTAACTTCAAGATCATTGGGCGCGGCCCGTTTCTTGCCGGTCTGACCGAGAACTGGGATTCTGACGACCCGAACTGGGAAGGCAAAACCCATGGTGGGCCCAAAGGCGACACCTTCTGGGACACCAAAGTGGAGCTTATTCCGGAGACCATCATCGCCGAGTGCGAGCCAACCGGTTACGCACGCGCCCCTATCAGCAAAAAGCGGGTGTGGTTCGATGCCCGCACCGGGCTGCCGGTGTTGATGGTGACCTACGATCGCAAGGGCGAGATGTTCAAGTCGTTCGATGGCGCATATTCCGTGTATGACAACAAGGGCAAGCAGGTCATGGACGGTAAATATCCGTACTGGTCGTGGACGCACGTTCACGCTCACGATGTTCAAAGCAACCACATGTCACGCTTGAAGCACGTGCAGGAAATTTCAGGCGGTTGGCGTTGGTGGGTTAATCGCGGTACGGAGGTATACAACGAGTATCTGACAAAGGCTGCCCTGCGTCGTCTGGGTACTTAATCTGTGCAGATGTGCCGGGCAGGGCGTTGGCGGAACGCCCCAGCGCGTCAGTCGCTAGCGCCGGCCGCCAGCGTTTCAAGTTCGTCCCAGCGGGTCATGGCGGTGTCCAGTTGTTCGCGCCGGGACGCTATTGAAGCGAGTACGGGCTGAGTCAGTTCAAAATCCTGCTGGTAAAAACCGTCCGCCGCAACCTCAGCTTCCAGGCTTGCCAGTTCGGCTTCAATGGATTCGATTTGTTGTGGCAGCAAGTCAAGTTCGCGTTGAAGTTTGTAGCTGAGCTTGGCGGGTTTCCGGCCTTTATCTTCGGCGTCGGTGCCGGTCTGTGCAGTCATTGGTCGCTGGTTACCGCCGGGAGAATCATCAACGGCGAGACCGTGTCCCTGTCGTAACCAGTCGGAGTAGCCGCCCGGGTAAGCCCGCACCTGGCCATCGGACTCAAATACGAGGGTGCTGGTCACGACATTATCGAGAAACGCGCGATCATGGCTGACCACGATGAGCGTTCCTTTGTAGTCCGCCAGTTGTTCCTCAAGGACCTCTAGTGTT
>CAXGUU010000130.1:0-8856 GCA_964012875.1 uncultured bacterium | reverse complement strand
AACCTGACCTACAGCAAACCGGCCCGCAACTTTAACCCCATGATGGCCACTGCGGCATCAACAACATTGGTTGAAGTGCGCAAATTCGTCGACATGGTGCACCCCGAGCATGTTGTCACTCCGGGCATTTTTGTTGATCGCATGATTGAAGTGGGAGAATCCGCATGAAACTTTCCGCAAGCGACATTGCACGTCGCGTCGCCAACGACATTGCGCCGGGTAATTACGTCAATTTAGGCATCGGCATGCCGATGCTGGTGTCGGATCACATTCCGGCAGACAAGGAATTCATCCTGCACACCGAAAACGGCATGCTCGGCATGGGCCCCAAGGCCGCGGAAGACGAACAGGACTGGGACCTGATCAATGCCGGCAAGCAAGCGGTCACGGTCTTGCCCGGCGGCTCTTTTTTTCATCACGCCGACTCCTTCGGCATGATTCGCGGCGGCCACATCGACGTCTCCATTCTCGGTGCCTACGAGGTAGCGGAGAACGGCGACGTCGCCAATTGGCACATCCCCGGGCCGCGCCCGCCGGCGGTTGGTGGGGCGATGGACCTCGTGGCCGGCGCCAAACAGGTGTGGGTCATGTTTTCCAGCCACGTCAGTAAAAACGGCGCGCCGAAAATCGTGGAACGCTGCACCCTGCCATTAACCGGCGTTCAATGTGTGACCCGGATCTACTCCGATCTCGCCGTGGTCGATGTCACCGGAGAAGGACTCACGGTGATCGCCATGATCGACGGGCTGACAGAGTCAGAACTACAGGACAAGACGGGCGCGCCGCTCACCTTTGCTGCCGATCTTAAAAGATTGACGCCGGTCGATCAGGCCGCGTAGAGACTGGGCTCGAATAAAAAAGGAGGGTTACCCCTCCTTTTTTTGTGCCTGGTTCCGGTGGCCTCAGGTTTGCGTCTGATGGTGAAGGAACTGGGCAATGTCCACGTTCTCGCCGACGATCAAATCCTCGCGCGCCAGGAAACTTGGTCGAATGAACCAGACCAGTGTCGGCAACACGACCAGGCTCAACACCATGTTGATCAGCATGATGGTGACGAGGAGCATACCCATGTCGGCCATGAACTTGAGATCGGAAAGGAAGTACCAGGGCACGATGCCAATCAGCATGACCGAGGCGGTGAACATGATGGCCTTGCCGGTCGTCGTTAAGGACGATTCCAGCGCCGCCGCCAGATCGTGATCATGCGCGGTGTACTCCTCGCAGATCCTTGATAGCAGGTAGATGCCGTAATCGATGCCGACGCCAATACCCATCACGGCCACGATCACCGCGTTGATATCCATACCAATACCGAGCAGATGCATGGTGGCACCGAGGCCGAAATTCGCGATATTTACCGGAATCATCAAAATCGCCGCTGCCATCAATGAGCGGTACGCAAACCATGACATCAAAGCGATCGCGCAGTTCAGCAGCCCCAGGATAAACCAGTGGTAGCGCTCGACCACGAGGTTCATTGATTGTTGTAGCGGTATCACACCGGTGCCAAGACGGATGGTGAACTCGGGATGATCGAGCCCCACTGTTTCGACCGCTCGCTTGGCGTTGGCGAGTGCCGTATCCACCGTTTCCTGGATATTATCCTTGTACCAAAGCGTGATCGTCGAGTGTTGCAGGCCGAAGTCGACCACGTGACTGAAATTGATCGGCGAACTGCCCATCAGCGTGGCAAAGCCGGCCGAGTCGATCGACTGCTCGGTCAGGTCAAGTGCGCCCCACTTTGGATTACCGCCCGAAAAGAGGCGGTTCGTCTCGCCCATGTAATCGGTAAACGAGAGCGTCGCACGCGGGGGCAGATCAGTATCCGACTCCAGCAGGCGTTGCAATTGCGTTGCTGCTGCCACGATATCTGGTGTGCGAGCCACCCGGTGATTGCGATCCTCCTGCTTAGCCTCGAGGATGATTTCAAGCGTATTCATGCCGGGAAAATGCGCATTAATTGCGCGCACCGCGGTGTTGAACTCCGAGTCATACCAGAGCACGTTACTGCCTTCGACAGGGTTGCCGATCTTGATTTGCGAGTTGATGTAGATCGCGCCAACCGAAAAAATCAGGATCACGACAGCCGTGAAGTTGGCATTGCGGCCATGGGTGAAGCTCGCAAGTTTCTCAAGCGCCTTTTCTTCAAGCAGATGAATGCCCGATTCTTTCTCGCTGCCGCCAACAATCTGTTCAATGTTCTTCGGCACTGGTAAGTAGGAAAGCAGTATCGCTGCCAGGAAAATCCCTGTCGGAATGATCCACAGCGCCCAGGCCCCGCAAAAAAGCGCATGGTTGATCATCGTTTCGATTGGGGCCACGGCGATGAACGTGATACCGAATACATCAGTCGTGATGCCGAGAATCGAAGGCGCCATCATGATGCCCATGGTGACTTCCGCGGCTTTGCGCCGATCGGGCACCTCCATCAATACCTCGTAGTAACGCTCAGCAAACTGCACGCAGTGTGAGAATGAGCGAGCCACCAGCAGCAACGGCACAATCATCAGGAGCGGTTCGATCGGCCGACCCAGCCAGCCAATGAACCCAAAGCCCCAGATCGCCGCAACCAACGCGCACACGATCGGCGTGACGACACCGGCAATGTTGCGCATGTACAGCGCCAGCGCGATCATGAGTGCCGCAACCGTGATGCCGAAGATGTAGTAAGTCTGCTGCTGCAGTCGATAGACCCAGCCGATGAGCGTCGGCTGTCCGGCGAGATAGACCTCATGATCCGCGTCGCGGGCGTCCTCGATAAGCGCTTGCGCATAGTCAAAGGCCTTGCCGAACTCGATCGAATCCTGAAACGACGCATTGATCAAAGTCGCCGTGCCGTCGTTCGAGATAAAAAACGTCCGCGCATTTGGCGAGCGTTCGACCCGCTGCCGAAAATCATGCACCTCTTCGGCGCTGTGCGGCGCCCGGTCGTCCATCAGGGGGCGCATATTGATGCCGTCGGGCGTGGCTTCGGCGTAGCGCAACTTTTCCGTCGAAATCGAGATGACCTGATCGTGATCGACCCCGGGGGCCAAATCGATGTCACGGGTCAGTTGAAAAACCTTGTCGAGCGTGTCCGGATGATAGATATCCCCTTCTTTGCGCTTGACCATAATTGACATGGTCAGCGGATTACCGAAATTGCGGTGATCAAAATAGACCTGTACGAACGGGTCATCTTTCGGCAGAAGGTCGTTGAATACCGTACGGATATCGATATTGGGGAAGCCGGCCGAAAAGCCGAGCGTAATCAGAAGAAATGCAATGCTCACGGCCGCACGGTGGGCCATGATGAAACGGGCAATACGAAATCGCATGGGTGTGAACTCCCCCAACGTCAACCAGCCGCGTCTGCAACTGGCTTCTCAATCGTTAACAATATTTATGCTCGGCCGGGATGCGTGCCCGCGTACGCGTCACGTTTTCCCGCGCCAACGTCGTTTCGGCGCGCGTCCGACCACCAACCGGTAAAGGCAATTCGCTTGGAAAGAGACTGGGCAGGACGGGGCGAGCGCGGAGCTTAATTCAAGACGAGTCGCGCCGCCAGCGTGCATATTGGCGAGAATTCTGATAGTAGTTCGCTGTGTGCGCCCACCATCGGCGGGGGTTAACATGATCCTGTCCACGCACCGTTAGAGAAATTTTCCATGCCCATTTCGATAGAACCGACAGGCGCCACACTCGGTGCCGTCATCCGCAATGTCGACCTGCGTACACTGGATGAGGATACCTGGGCAGCCATTGAGCAGGCTTTTCTTGAACACGCGCTGCTGATTTTCCCGGAACAGCACCTCACGGAAGCCGAGCAAGTGCAGTTCGCAGAGCGCTTTGGTGATATCGAAATCCTGGTCGACGATCGAAAATCGATTCCAATCAGCAATCGCCCTGACGGCGCGATATTGGGCGACGAATCCCATCACATGCAGCTGCTGAAAGGTAACGAAGGCTGGCATACCGACAGCTCCTACATGCCCGTGAGCGCGAAGGCATCAGTCTTGTCCGCGCACGTCGTGCCGAAATCGGGCAGCGAAACCGAGTGGGCCGACGTCAGGGCCGCCTACGACGCCCTCGACGAAGAGACTCGATCGAGCTTGAATGAATTGAACGCCTACCACTGCTACTTTCATTCCCAGGCGCAAATCGGTCACAAGGTCGAAGTCGGGGCCGGGTACGGTTTTTTCGATGGTGAGCCGCCGTTGCACCCGCTGGTAAAAATCCATCCAGTGACCAAACGACCCGCATTGTTCATAGGCCGTCATATCAAGCGCATCGCCGAACTCGATGAGGCGGAATCCGAGCAACTGGTACAGAAGCTGATGTTTTTCAGCTGCCAGTCGCCGCGCACCTACCGCCATACGTGGCGGCCGGGCGACGTTGTCGTGTGGGACAACCGCTGCGTGCTGCATCGCGCCCGCCCTTACGATCAGCGCGAAGAACGGCTCATGCTACACACACGGGTGAAGGGTGACCCAGCGACGGAGTCGGCCCTGAACGCTTGACGGGCCGACAAGCCCGCCAGGCACTGTCGCCACTTTACGCTAATGACTGCCGGTTCAACGCCCCGGATGCCGCGGGATATAGGTCAACCGTACTGAGCCTCGGTGCTCAATGATTGCAGCTTGCTCGTATCGGGGCGGACGGTATGGGTCCACGGAACCGGAATAGCCGTAGCCTTCTGTCGGCACGCCACGGTCCATATTGAGTTGGCGGTCGTCATTCTGATCGTGATAAACGAAGGCCGCGTAAGGTGGCTCTCCAATAGCCTGGAGGGTGGTTCTGACCGTGCCCTTCTCGGCCGGAACCTCGGCAAATCCGACCGCATCGGTGCCGCCCATTGATCCGAACGCAACGGCATTATCGAACAAGACAATAACGATCTTGCCCCCGGCCCTGGCAACGCCTTGAACCTCAAACTCGACTTCGGTCGGCAAAAGGAAGTCGGGCGTTGCGCCCGGAGCCACAGGCGCTGCGCGAACCGGCTTTTCCGTCTCCGAATACAAGTCGATCAGGCTTTCTTCCTGGGCGCTCACGCGCATTGCGGCGAGTAACACTGCAATCAGGCAGGCAGCCCGCTGCATTGCGCCGTGACCTCGGCTGGATGTTTTGGTGACGACCATACTTCGGTAATAGTTTACGTAATCCGCTACCGCCGGAGTAGACCCCTGACGTCGCCGCGAGGATGAATTCAGTACACTGTTACCGAAATACCGGAATCCGTCGCGACATCATGCAAGGCACCTTAACCAAGCTCCGCGCCGTACTGGAATCACCCGTTGCCTACGCGCTGCGCGTTGGCGACCAGACACTTGATCTCAACCCATTAATCGGGAGGCCGCTGGTGCTCAAATACACCGGCCAAATTCTCTGTGACGCCTGCGGCCGGCGCACCAACAAAAGTTTTGCCCAGGGCCACTGCTATCCGTGTATGACGAAGCTCGCTCGGTGCGACATGTGCGTTATGAAACCCGAGACCTGCCATTACGCTGCGGGTACCTGTCGTGAGCCGGATTGGGGCGAGAAGCACTGCATGACTGATCACATTGTCTACCTCGCCAACACATCGGCGCTCAAAGTCGGCATCACGCGCTGTAATCAGGTGCCTACGCGCTGGCTCGACCAGGGTGCGACCCAGGCGCTGCCCATCGCGCAGGTTAAAACGCGCCATATTTCGGGTCTGGTCGAGGTTGCCATAGCACGATCTGTGGCCGACAAAACTAATTGGCAGGCGATACTGAAGGGCAACGGCGACGCCATTGATCTGAATGCTGCTCAGTCCGATGCCCTGGCAGGTATTTCGGACGACCTTACTGCAATCGCCCGCGAACACGGCGAAGACACCTTTGAAATCCTCGAAGAATCACCGGTCGATATCCACTACCCGGTCGAGACCTGGCCAGAGAAAATCAAATCACATAACTTTGACAAGACACCGGAAGTCAGCGGCACACTCATGGGCATCAAGGGCCAGTACCTGATATTTGATACGGGCGTGATCAATATCCGCAAATTTACCGGCTACGAGGTTGCAGTAAGCAGCTAGCGATCGCGAACCCGCCCCCGAGTGAACTCGGCACCCAAGCGCCGGCGCTCATTGGATACCAGGCGTCTTACCTGCCGACAAATACGGGCTCCCGGCGCTCGGATGTGGCCTTAATGCCTTCGGCCCAGTCTTCCGTCCGGCGCAGGCCGTTCTGCTCGGCCAGTTCGTGATCAGTCTGGCGCGCGATGCGATCGGCAAAACCGTGGCGCAGGGTAGCCCGCGTCGAAATAACCGCGAGCGGCGCGCAGCCTGCCATCTCGGCTGCGAGTGCCTGAGCGGCACTGCGCACTTCTTCAAGCGGCACCAGCACATCGGCCAACCCCCATTCGTAAGCCTGATCGCCTTTCAAACGTCGGCTGGTCAGGCACATCAGGCTCGCGCGCTGCTTGCCGATGAGTTCCGGCAAGGTCAGTGTTAATCCGAAGCCGGGGTGAAATCCAAGCTTGGTGAAGTTGGCGCTGAAGCGCCCCTCAGGGCAGGTGACACGGAAGTCGGCCGAGACCGCGAGGCCGAGGCCACCGCCAATCGCCGCACCCTGGACGGCAGCAACCACTGGCTTCTGTACGCGGAACACGCGCACGGCCTGGCGATAAAGTTCATTCGATAAATCGCCGCCGGAGTTGTCCTTCACTTTGCCCGCATCGCTGCCGCCGAAGTTGGCGCCGGCGCAAAAATTCTTGCCCTGAGCGCACAAGACAATCGCGCGGCAATCATTGTCGCCGTCGAGCGCTGAGTAAGTATCAGCAATTTGCTCGATCAGATCGATATCGAAAAAATTGTGCGGCGGCCGTTGAATCTCGACCGTCGCCACGAAATCCTTCAGTTCCACACCTAAATCGCTGGTGTCGTATTTGGACACGGTTTTTCTCCTGAATGGTTGGTTTGACGCGGCGCGCTCAATCGAAAGTCAGTACGGTACGGGTGACCTCGCCGGCCTCCATCGCGCGAAAGGCCTCGCCGACGCGGTCCAGGGGTTCATGTGCCGTCACCATGCCATCGAGATCGAGGCGACCCTGACGGTAGAGTTCAAGATAGCGCGGCGCATCGAGGGAAAACTTGTTCGAGCCCATCATGCAGCCGATAACACGCTTTTCCATAAAGAAATGGCCGGCATTCATGGTCACGTGCTCGCCCACCGGAATCGCGCCAACGAGCACCGCGGTGCCATGCGGGCCGAGCGCGTAGAACGCCTGCTCGAGAAGCGCCGGTATACCGACTGCTTCAAATGCATAATCAACACCGCCGCGTACGATTTTTCGAATCGCTTTCACCGCGTCGACATCTTCTGAATTCACTACCTCGGTGGCACCGAACTGTTTCGCCTTTTCCAGTTTGTCGTTGTTCATGTCAACGGCAATGATGGTTCGGGCACCGGCAATGCGGGCGCCCTGCATGATCGAGGTACCAACGCCACCGGCACCAAACACGGCGACCGACGAACCGGGTGCAACCTGGGCGGTATTCAACGCCGCGCCGACCCCGGTCGTCACCGCACAACCAACGAGGGCCGCACGGTCGAGTGGAATATCCGGGTCGATTTTCACCACCGCGCTGTGGTGCACGAGCATGCCCTCAGCGAACGCGGACAAATCAGCAAACTGATGGATTAGGTCGTCGCCCTGGGTAATGCGCGGTGCCTCGCCTTCGGCGCGCTGACAGGCGCCGCGGTCGATGCACAAATGGGGACGACCCTGAATGCACTGCGCGCAACTGCCGCAATGGATTGAAGTACACGCGATGACGTGATCGCCGGGCGCCACATTGCGAACGCGTTCCCCCACCGCCTGTACGATACCGGCTGGCTCGTGCCCGAAGATAGTCGGTTGTTCGGCAGGAATCTTGCCGTGCAGGGCGTGCAGATCGCTATGACAAACGCCGCAGGCGACTGTTTTGACCAGAACTTCGTCCGGCCCCGGGTCGGCGAGTGACACTTCTTCAATCGTCAATGGTTGATGAACTTCGCGGAAAACCGCCGCCTTAATTTTCATGAAAATTCCTCTTTTGGCACCTAGGAAGGCCAGCGCACGCGATAGTCTTCAGCCAAAAATCCGGTGGTGTTCTCCAGATCCATGAAGCGCGGCGCGTCCTCGGCGAAAATTGCCTGAATCCGTTCACTGCCCCAGTAGGCATTGAAGGCATCCAAGTCAGCGAAACTCAGCTCAGCGACACCATCAAAGACGGGCTCACCGTCCGCGTAGGTTTCCGCCAGTTGGTGGCATTGGACGTAGCGCATGACCCCTGCATCGCGCGGAATCTGCGGCGCGTGCCCGTTCAGCCAGTAGTCCTGAAAGTCGGCCACGCTCATGCCGGGTTTGCGCCTGAACAGAAAAATCATTTTGACCAGCGGCGTATCGACGGCTATCGGGGGCCCTTCGATAACCACGTGCTCGTGGGTGGCGAGAAATATCAACGAGTCCATATCAACGAAATTCGGCTCGTCAGCCTGGGCGTATTGCGTGTATTCGGGATCGTTCGGCATGTTCTGCAGGGTCGCCAGATCATCAAACCAGATCTCGGCAACACCGTCGTACGGACATGTTTCGAAGCCAGGCAAATCCGGGGCAATGCGGTGGGACTGCACGTAGCGCCTCAATTTCGACATTTTGAGTGCCAGTGGACCATGTGTTTGTCGCCAATAGCGATGGAAATCAGCCTCACCCATGCTCGCTTTTCGGCGTGCAGTCGCAATGCCCTTAATCATCAACTCTCTCCCTACTTCCTGAAGGACTCGCAGTACCGCAAGATAGTATCTTATGGTGTGCTCGAAATCGCCGCTTGGGGCGCACCACGGAAATCCAGCCATGAACGACGCCGCT
>CAXGUU010000129.1:0-8902 GCA_964012875.1 uncultured bacterium | reverse complement strand
TATCCGCGCAGTCCACTGCCACTGTAGACGACCGCCCCACTCGCTGCTGCGGTGACGGGCTGACCTTTTTCGCCGCGGATCTCGAGTGCCAACGCACCTGAGGCTGCTTTCGATTTGCTAGTTTTCCCCTTCGCGGGCCAATGCCAGGATTCAACCTTCACCGGCGCCGGCTTTGACCCGTGTTTCGTCGCCGTCGATTGCGTCGAGGCGGGTGCCGTCCTGGCCTGTGACTGGGGAACGCGCTGGGGGTTTACTTGCAGCGGACGTACCGCTGTCGGTGGTGCAAACAAGCGCAGTCGCTGGCCGACAAAGATCAGATTGGGATTGCGGATGCTGTTCCAACCCACTAACGCCCGGTGGTCGAGGTGAAACCTGAACGCAATGCCGTGCACCGTATCGCCGGACTGGACGACGTAGTATTTCGGGCGTAGTGCAGATTTCGGCTTTTTCGTCCGTGCACTCCCGGTCGGCCTGGGCGACTCAGCACCGGTCACCGTCTTCTGAACGATAGGCGCCGCAGCGTTGGTGGTACAGCCGGCAACAAACACGACCGACAACCCCCACAACAACGCCAACGCTAATGCGCCAACTATCGGCCATGCATTCCGCCGATGCCGTTCGCACAGTATTCGAGACATCAGGTTCAAACCTTCGGCCCCGTGACCGCCAGAGTTATCGAGTACCGTCCAGCAAAGGCACAAAACTGACCTTTTCCAGGATTTGCTCTTCGAACCCACCGACAGTACGCGTTAGCAGCCGTAACTCCTGGTCACCTGCCCGCCCGACCGGAATAATCAGGCGACCACCGAGCGCCAGCTGTTCCACCAGCGCTTCCGGCACCCCGACCGGTGCTGCGGCCACCAGGATCGCGTCAAAGGGCCCGTTAGAAGGCCAGCCTTCAAAACCATCTCCATGGCGAACCCGCACGTTCGTCAGCTTCAGTTCATGCATGCGGTTTCGCAGTTTGTTCACGAACGCCGCGATCCTTTCGATGCTGAACACGCGCCCGGCCAGTTGCGCGAGCACGGCGCTTTGGTAGCCACAGCCTGCTCCGATCTCGAGCACGCGATCGAGGCGACCCGTCGACAAAAGCGCCTCGGTCATCGCCGCCACGATGTACGGTTGCGAAATGGTCTGCCCGAAGCCAATGGGCAACGCAGTATTTTCGTAAGCCCGACTGGCTAGCGCCTCATCTACAAACAGGTGGCGGGGGGTCGTTCGAATGACTTCAAGCACCTGCTCATTGCCGATGCCCATACCACGCAGCTGGTCAACGAGGCGGTTACGCGCTCGCTGGGAGGTCATTCCGATACCTAAAGGGTCTGCCACGAATCGAAAACAGTCATCAAGATCAGCAGGCCACACGCTAGCCAGCAGTCGTTATAGTGTCAAATCAAAGGCCGGTTGACAGGCGACTTTGTTCACGCGAGCAAAAACTCGAGCAGGGCCTTTTGCGCATGCAATCGATTTCCTGCTTCATCCCAAACGACGCTTTGTGCCCCCTCGATAACCTCGCCCGAGACTTCTTCACCGCGATGGGCCGGCAGGCAATGCATGAAAATAGCATCGCTTTCGGCGTGTCTCATTAATTCCTGGTTGACCTGATATGCGCCGAAAACCTGTCGCCGCTGCTCAGTCTCGGTTTCCTGCCCCATGCTTGCCCAGACATCCGTCACGACCAGGTTGGCGGCTTTCGTCGCGGCGACCGGATCATGCCCGATATGGACGTTGCTGCCGGCCGCAAGTTTAGGTTCGTATCCTTCGGGACAGGCAATATGCAGATCAAATCCCATCAACGCGGCGGCGTTTATGTAGGAGTTGCACATATTATTGCCGTCGCCAATCCACGCCACCTTCGCCCCCTTAATAGCACCACGATGCTCACGGAACGTCATGAGGTCAGCCAGCAGCTGGCAGGGGTGGAGTTCGTTGGTCAGACCGTTGATAACAGGAATCGAGGCACTGTCAGCCATGCGCTCGACCACATCATGTGCGAAGGTGCGAATCATGATGGCGTCGGCCATCTCGGACAGCACCCGCGCCGTGTCCTCAGGCGGTTCTCCACGGCCCAGTTGAGTTTCCTTGGTCGAAAGGAAAATCGCCCGACCGCCGCCTTCCGCCATAGCAGCTTCGAATGAAACGCGCGTCCGGGTAGACGATTTTTCGAAGATCATCGCCAGAACCTTACGTTCAAACAGGGGCGGTCGCTCACCGTTAGCGCGCAAGGCTTTGAGTTCAATAGCCCGTTCAACAATCGCGCTGATCTCGTCCCCGGAAAAATCTCTCAGCGATAAAAAGTGACGAAGCGTCATTGTCGATTCCGCTACTAGGAAGCAAGAAAAGTCTCGATCAGCTGTGACACGCGATCGATCAATTCATCGGCTTCATCATCAGTCATTATCATCGGCGGCAGTAAACGCACGACATTGTCACCGGTGACATTGAGCAAAACACCGGCAGTCAGGGCCTGTCCGATAAGATCCGTGCACGGCTTTCTAAGACGAATACCGACCATCAGACCACGGCCGCGCACTTCGGCGACCTGGTCAAGGCCTCCCAGGCGGGCTGCAAAGCCGCCGATCAGCCGCTCACCCAGCGCTGCCGCACGCGCAACCAACCCCTGCGTTTCAATGGTCTCGATTACCGCCAGCGCCGCGCGGCAGGCCAGCGGGTTGCCGCCGAATGTCGAACCATGGGTTCCCGCCGTAAGCACCTCGGCCGCCTTGCCACGGGCCAGACACGCACCGATCGGCACGCCGTTGCCGAGCCCTTTGGCCAGGCTGATCACATCCGGCACCACCGGCTCGTGTTGAAAACCAAACCATTCGCCGGTCCGGGCGATTCCGGTCTGTACCTCGTCGACCAGCATCAACAAGCCACGATCATCACAAATATCCCGAATCGCCTTGAGGTACCCGGGCTGTGACATCACGATGCCACCCTCGCCCTGAATCGGTTCGACCATGATGGCAACGACATTCGCGGCACCCGACGCTGAGCCAATTGCGTCAACGTCATCAAAAGGTATGTGCTTGTAGCCCGCAACCAGCGGCGCAAATCCGGCATGCACCTTCGGATTCCCGGTCGCACTCAAAGTCGCCATAGTGCGTCCGTGGAAGCTACCGTCCATGGCAACGACAAGCGGATCATCGATACCTTTGTCGTGACCATACTTGCGCGCGATTTTGAACGCCGCCTCGTTCGCTTCAGCGCCCGAATTGCAAAAGAACGCCCGTTCCATCCCCGATAGGTCCGCCAGCTTCTCGGCAAGTTGCTCCTGCAGGGCGATGCGGTAGAGATTCGACGTATGGACCAGCGTCGCCGCCTGGTCGGCAACAGCAGCAGTAACTGCCGGATGAGCGTGCCCCAACCCACACACCGCGATGCCACACAGGGCATCGAAGTATTCGCGCCCCTCGGTGTCGTAAAGCCGAACGCCAGCGCCGCGCTCAAACAGCACGTCCATTCGACCGTAGTTCGCCATCAGCGCGGGACTGGTTCCACTACTCATCATTGCCCTCCTCAGAGTTATTTCGGGGACCACTTAAGGGACCCCCGGCAACCAAGACGCAATAAACAACAAAGCCCGACGCAAAGTCGGGCCTTATTCCAATACTGACCCGGGCTGACAGTGTGCGGCGCCCGATTTCAGGGCCGGGCATTGTCGACAAGCGACACTGATTATGCAAGCGACAACGGCGCGTGGAGCGGGATTCGACATGTTTATTCTTACGCCGCAACACATTAAACTGCGCGTATTCCGCGCCCCCAGGCGCTGCCGATCATTTTACGAGGTCACTTACATGGAAGCCATCGAAACGATAAAAAACATCGTTGACAGCAACCCGGTCGTCATTTTCATGAAAGGCTCGCCGCAATTTCCACAGTGCGGCTTCTCAAGCCGCACTGTCGACGCGCTGAAAGCGTGCGAGGTGGATTTTCACCACGTCGACGTCATCGCGAATCCACAGATCAAGGAAGCGCTGCCGGCGTTTTCCGAGTGGCCGACATTCCCGCAGGTATTCGTAAACGGTGAATTGATTGGCGGCTGCGATCTAGTGCTTGGTATGTACCAGAGCGGTGATCTGCAGCGCATGACCGCCGAGGCGACCAGTTAAGCGCCACTACCGTGGCGCCACAGACAAGCGCCATCAGATTCTCGTTCAACCCGGTCAAGCAGCGCCTCATGTGCGGCCCTTTCGTCGGCATGAGGCTGCACAACGGTGAGGTTGCCCACCGCGGCGGCGGCCGGAACGACCGAGCTGCTTTCAAACTGGTCTTCGGCAAGTAACTCGAGCGCCGCCTGACCGCCGGTCATCGCCAGATACACCTCGGCCAGGAGCTCGGCATCGAGTAGCGCGCCGTGCAGCGTGCGGTGATTGTTGTTCACTTCATAACGGCGGCACAGTGCGTCCAGGCTGTTGCGCTGCCCCGGGTGTAGCTCACGCGCCAGTGTCAGCGTATCGAAGACTGTGCAATAGTCTTCGACATCACCCCAGGGAGCGCCCAGACGCGCCAACTCGGCGTTCAGGAACCCTACATCAAATGGCGCGTTGTGAATGATCAGCTCAGCCCCACGGATAAACTCCACAAAGGTGGCAGCAACCTCCTGAAACAGGGGCTTTTCCTTGAGGTCATCGCGCGTGATACCGTGAACTTCAGCCGCACCCTCGTCCACCTCCCGCTCCGGGTTAAGGTAATGGTGAAAAGTTTTGGAGGTGACCCGCCGGTTACTGATCTCCAGGCACCCGATTTCGATGATCCGGTGCCCTTCGCCTGGTTCAAGGCCCGTGGTTTCTGTGTCCAGTACGATCTGTCGCATACGCCTTAGTGCTCCCGTTTAGCGCGCCTGCTGCATTCATACAGCCCCGCACCTGAGCAACGAATTCGCGAACTGCGAATCGACGTTGCCGATTTACGACGCATCTGCAGATTCTTTTTCGCCCAACATGTCATCGATCGCCTCATTTGCCAATCGATCGGCGGTTTCGTTTCCAGCAATGCCGGCATGACCTTTGACCCAGTGCCACTCGATCTCATGCTGTTGGGCCAGGGTATCGAGGCGCTGCCAAAGATCAACATTCTTCACCGGTTGCTTGGCCGCCGTTCGCCACTGTCGCCGTTTCCATGCGTCCATCCACTTCGTAATACCGTCTCGAACGTAAGTCGAATCAGTAAACAAGTCGACTTTTGACGTACGCGTCAGCGCGCACAATGCTTCAATGGCCGCGGTCAGTTCCATCCTGTTGTTGGTCGTTTCCGTTTCCGCGCCCTTGAGCTGTTTCTCGTGCCCGCCGTAGGTCAGGCTGACACCCCATCCGCCAGGGCCCGGGTTACCCCGACACGCACCATCGGTATATATCTGTACCCGGTTGTTTGTATTCATTGCTCGTTGTTGCCAGTCTCGCTAATGCGCGCAGAGGGTTCGGCGACGCTGCCCGACAACATGCGACGCCGCTGTCGCCAACCTGCTTTGAGAGGTGTCACACCTTCGACCCGTTTCCTGGCCAGCAGAATGTAGGTGTTAGCAAACGGCAGACGGCACACTGTTCCCAGCGACTCCATGAATCCCAGTCTGCGCATCACGCTCTCACGCGATGTCAGTGGCCGAAACCCTTGCCGAGAAACGGAAAGGATGTCGAAACCCAACAGCTGCAACCAGTCCTTGACCCGCCCCAGGCGAATCAGATGGGCGTTCCAGGGAACCTGTCGCTGCCAGCGCCTGAGTGCAGCGGTTACACCGAACCAGCTCCAGGGACTGAATCCGGTCACAACGATATGCCCCTCACCGATCAGTACGCGCTCCGCCTCGCGTAAAACCCGACGTGGATCGTCGGCGAACTCGAGCACGTGCGGAAGCAGCAATACATCTACCGAACCTGATGCGATAGGCAAAGCTTCCTCGCTGCACCGCATACTGCCGGCGCCATCAGGATCAGCACCCAGCGCAACTTTGACCTGGTGCGTAATACGACTCGACGCACACAGATTCGAAGAATGGTGTAGTCCCAATTGCAGCAGGTGGTACCCAAAGAGATCGGGCAGCAGATCATCTACAGCGTGCGCTTCGGCCTGTGCGACAAGTCTGCCGGGCGTACTGTCAAACCATTGAGCCAACGCCGTAGCCACCCCATCAGCACCGGGTCGCGCGGTACTACCTACATCCATCGCCGGGTCCTGTCGCACGCCTCAAGTTGGTATCGCCCAAGAATTTTCTGCATCTGCCACTGCGCCTGTTTTGCCTTGACGCTATCCGGCTCGCTTCCTAGCATACGGCGGATGGCACAGGGGAACAGTATACGGACAGCGGCTTTACTCTGTCTGGCAACACTGACCGCCTGCGCGTCGCTGAACTTTCGGACGCCCGCCGAAAACAGGCTTTCGGCGCCTACCGCGCCCGTGCCGGCCAAGGCAGTGCCGACTGTCCAACCACCTGGTCATGCCAAGGCCGGGGTCACGACGGTCACGCACGCTCCGGATGATCTGTGGCGGCGGGTCGGGATTGAATTGACGATGTCCGCATCAGGACGCGCCGCTGCCGATCCATTGTCATTGTTCAACAACAGCACCGTCTCGATTACGGCAGCGGCAGAAAATGCCCGTCCATTTTTGGCCCACATCGTCGCGGCACTGGAAGAGCGGCAGCTGCCGCTGGAAATCGCGCTCATTCCTATCGTCGAGAGCACCTACAACCCACAAGCGACATCGCCAGCCGGCGCAGCCGGCCTGTGGCAACTGATGCCCGCCACCGCCCGACGTTTCCACATCGCACAGAATCGGTGGTACGACGGCCGTCGTGACCTCTTCGCCAGTACCGCCGCAGCACTCGACTACATGGAGGACCTCAGAGACCGGTTCCTCGGAGACTGGCTACTCGTTTTTGCAGCCTACAACTGTGGCGAACGAACGGTCGAGCGAGCCATCGAACGGAATCGCAGGGCCGGCAAGCCAACAGATTTTTTTCACCTGGAACTGCCGCGAGCTACGCAGGCCTATGTTCCGCGATTGCTCGCTCTCGTGGAAATCATCGCCCATCCGGAGGCATACGGCATCGAACTGGCGAAAATTGACTCCGAACCCGGGTATGCGCTCGTCGACGCCGGACCGGGCCTTGACCTGGATCGCATCATCGAATGGAGCGCTATGTCAGCCGGGGAGTTCGACCACCTCAACGCCGCTTACCGTAAACGCTTTACGGTGGAAGGGCTGCCAACGAATGTACTGGTACCACGCGACCGCCTGGATCTGATCGCGCGCGAATTGCAATCACTCGACGCCGATGAACGCGGCGCGCCGCGCGAATATATCGTGCAGCCCGGCGATACGCTTTCTCATATTGCCGCTGCAAGCGGCGTTCCGGTAGCGGTGCTCAAACATGCGAACAAACTTCGCGGGCATCACCTCGCCATAGGCCAGCAGCTGTTACTGCCGAGCCCGGGCGAGACCGCCGCACTGCAGGATGAGCTGTCTGATCTTCCACTATCGGGTCATATTCACGTTGTTGTGAACGGCGACAACCTGTGGGAGCTTTCCAGGCGTTACAACACGACTGTCAAAAAAATTGCAGAAGCAAACGAAATTCGGCCTGCAACGACCCTCAGGCTTGGACAGTCGCTGCTTATACCCGGTCAACCTGCACAAAGCGCGTCACTTCACAAGGCGAGGTCGATGAATATCTATCAGGTCCGGCGCGGTGACTCGCTCTGGACAATCTCTCAGCGCTTCAAAATTACCGTTGCCGATCTGAAGGCCTGGAACGACCTGCGCGCGGACGCCCACCTGCAACCCGGCCAGACTCTGCGCGTCAACGACCCTGCCAGTGGCGGCAACCAGGGTATCTAGGGCTTGTTGATTTCAATTTGAGATGTTGATGCGCATCCTCGCCCGCCTCATCCGACCGCTGCTGAGAGCGATTGTCAGGTACCTGTTCCGCGTTCGCGTCGTCGGGCTCGAACATGCGGAGCGGTCAGATGAAGGGCGTCTGATTGTTGCCAACCACGTGTCGTTCATCGACGGCCTGTTGCTCTACCTCTTTTTGCCGGAACCGCCAGCCTTCGCGATCAACACTGATATTGCACGGCGCTGGTATATCCGCCTGCTGCTTCCGGCTGTCCGCTACCACGAGTTGGATACTTTCAATCCGGTGTCCTTGAAAAATCTCGTGCGTTTATTGCGAGACGGTGAATCGATCTTGATTTTCCCCGAGGGGCGCATCACAACGACCGGCTCGCTCATGAAGGTCTACGATGGCCCCGGACTCATCGCCGATAAAGCGGGTGCACAAATCCTGCCGGTGGCACTGGACGGCCCGCAATACTCGCGCTTCAGCTACCTTCACGGACTCAATCGCCTGATCTGGTTTCCGCAATTTACCATCAGCATTCTGCCGTCCCGCAAACTTGCAATTGAAGAAACGCTTAAAGGGCAGGCCCGAAGGGCCGCAGCGACCGAAACTTTTGCCGAAATCATGCGGGAGATCGCGTTTTATGCCGCCTATCACCATGAGACGCTGTTCGAGGCGTTGATCCGGGCTCGGCGTCGCTACGGTCGCCGCACTGAAATTCTAGCTGACGCGACAGGCGCGCGGCTGACCTATCAGTCAATGATCACCCGCTGTTTTGTGCTCGGTAGTTTGATTGCCGGCCTCACACGCCCCGACGAACGTGTTGGCATTCTGCTGCCAAGCACAGCTGCTGGCGTGGTTTCGCTTTTTGCGTGCTTGGCGCGCGGTCGACAGGCCGCCATGCTCAATTTCACGGCCGGCGCCCGTGGCCTGGTCGCTGCACTCGAAACCGCTAACATTCGGATCGTCTTTACCTCTCGCGCCTTTGTTGAGGCGGGCGAACTTGCAAGCGAGGTCGCAGCGCTAGGCGAACATTCTGAGGTCATTTACCTCGAAGAT
>CAXGUU010000128.1:0-9048 GCA_964012875.1 uncultured bacterium | reverse complement strand
CCCCAGTCCGCTGGCCGCGGCCAGCCGCTCGCCGCAGGCGGTGATCGCCGGCGAGCGGGAAAGATCCGCCCGCTGGGAGACGAACCAATGATCGTGGCCGTTTGCCGCGGCCAGGGGGTACACCCAGCGTTCAGGGTCGATGCCCAGCCGCCGGGCCTTGGCCACGGACATCATTACCAGCGCGGCGGCCTGATCCACCGCGATGAGGGCGTTCATGTGCTTGGTGTAGGGCGCGCCGACCATGCGATTTTTGGGTGAGCGCTCGGCGATATCGGCCGCCGATAAAGGGTCGCGGCGCCAGGCTCGCGGATTGTCGACCGCGACGGCGTTGAATCGGGCATAGAATTCGCCCAGCATTCGTCGGTGCTCGGCTGGGTCAAGGCCGTAGCGACGCCGCAGCGCCTGCTCGAACAACGGATAGATCTGGATGGGCAGATTGAGCCCGTGGCGTTGTTCCGCCGAATTGGTCGGCTCGCGGTCATCGCCGAGCAGTCGCGGACCCTCGCCGGTGGCGGTGTCCAGCACTCCGGACAGGCCGGCGCCCTTGCCGCGCATCTGTGTGGCAAGCGCCTCGCCGCCCGCGATCAAGATACAATCGAGACCACCGGCGGCGATGCGATCGGCATAGTAACCGACCAGCCATTGACCCATGTTCCCGCCTATGGGTGTGTAGAAGCGCTCGCCGGGGTCGATGCCCAGATGCCGCGCCAGGGTGGACGGGGCATCGGAATAAGACGGCGCCAATATGTTGAGACACGTTAACGACTGGATCTGACCCAGAACCCCGGTCACACCGCAGTCCGCCGCCGCGGCTCGGGCAGCCTCGGCGACCAGGCCTATGGGGGTGCGCTCGGTATCCGGTTCGCGCGCGCTGATCTGGCCGGCGCCGACCAGCACCGGTGTTGTTTCCTCATGAGTCGTCATCGGCGAATAACCTCCGCAACGGTATCATCTCCGGGAAAAGGCCTGCTGTTGGACGTCAGCCTTGAGTCATCTGATAGCCATCCTGCCGGATAGGCCTTTTTGAAATGGTAATGAGCCATGGGCAGGTGTTTCGCTCGCCAAAGCATCTCGAAAGAGGTAGAAGGTCGAAGCATGGGCGCGTCGCCATGATGATCGAAGTAATAGCTGTTAGAGGCCGCGCAATTGTGGTTAAGGAACACCGTCCCTTGTTGGCGTCGTTGGATATTCCGGAAGTAGCGATCGTGCACGTCTTGACGAATCTCCACGCAAGTCGCGTCCCGCTTTCGGGCGGCCTGGATGCAGCGCGCCACGTGAATGGCGTTACCCTCGACCATTTTGAAATAGGATGAACCAATCAGCGCGTATGGACCCAGCATGATGTAGAGATTGGGGTAGCCGGGTACTGTCAGGCCCTCATAGGCCTGGTAACGGTTCCGCTCCCAGAATTCGCCCAGATCCACACCGCCGCGTCCCACGACTTCATAGGAGGGCAGATTGCCCTTTTCGAAAACCTTGTAGCCGGTCGCCAGGATCAGCACATCGATCTCGTGCTCAATGCCGTCGATGGTCTCGATGCCCTTGGGAGTGATGCGTTGGATAGGGGTGGTGATCAGATCGACGTTGCTACGGCTGAAGGTGGAAAAGTAGTTGTTGGAAAATGTCGGCCGCTTACAGCCGAAGCCATATCGCGGGGTTAATTTGCCCCATAACTCCGGGTTATCGGGCAATTGCTCGCGCATGTTGTTGACGCCGGCGCGCTGGGCCCATTGCACCAGCCAAGGAAAGCGCCGATAGTAAACCGCCGCGATGATCATCAACGATTCGGTCAGCGCATCGGTGGTGGTACGTACTCCCTGCTGGGCCAGGCTCGACCAACGAAAGACGGTGCGCATCCAGCCGGGCATACGGACATCCGGTTTCTTGAGTACCCAGATGGGCGTGCGCTGATAGACATCCAGATGCGCCACCCGCGGGGCGATTTCGGGAATCAGCTGCACCGCGGTGGCGCCGGTACCGATCACCGCCACCCGCTTGCCGGTGAGATCCACTTTGTGGTCCCAGCGCGCGGTGTGCATGCGCTCGCCCTGAAAATCCTCGACCCCTTCGATATCCGGCATCTTCGGCGAGATCAACCCGCCGGTGGCGGACACTAGGTGGCGTGCGGTGACACATCCCTTGTCGGTTGTCACCCGCCACAAGTGCTCGCCTTCATCGAACTCGGCACGCTTCACGCTGACGCCGAAACGTATGTAGGGATAGAGGCCGTATTTGCTGGCCACACGGCGGGCGTAGTTCTGCAGCTCGTCACCCGGCGCGAAGACCCGCGACCAGTTCGGATTCTGCTCGAAGGAAAAAGAGTAGACGAAAGAAGTGATGTCCACCGCCACGCCGGGGTAGCGGTTGTCGCGCCAGGTGCCGCCGACATCGGCGGCACGCTCGATGATCGATAAGGATTTCATGCCGCGGCTGAGAAGCTCGATGGCCGCGCCCATTCCGGCGAAGCCGGCGCCGATGATCAAAATCTCGTGGTCGGGTTCAGCGCTCCCGTGGCGCGGCGCCCGCTGGCCACGACGGCTTTGTTGAATCCGGTCCTCCGCGACATTCATAGTGGTCCTCCTTCCAGTTTTTAGCAGGCCGCTTAGCCGCTATGCGCGAGGCGCAGTTTCGTCCGTGCCACGGCCCGGGTGCATGCTACGGGCGCCGACAAATGCCGGCGCATAAAGCCGACTATTTCGGTAACGTCCTGGCGCGCCTCCGGCAACATGGAATGAAACACCGGCCACACATGTGGCATATTCCAGCGGGCGCGCAGGGTCACGGCCACGCCGGCCTGGCGCGCACGGTGCGCTACCCGATAGGCATCATCACGGAGGGCCTCGGATTCGCTCACAGTGAGCATAAGAGGCGGCAGGCCACGGAAATCGCCGTATATCGGTGAGACATAGGGATCCCGGGGATCATGGCCGGCCAGATACAGATCGGTGGCCATCTTGATCATGCGTGGAGTCAGCATGGCATCGCTGGCCGCGTTGGCCTGGCGCGACGGTGTATCGCCAACCGCATCGGCGCCGGGTGAGATCGACACGGCGCAGGCTGGCATGCGGGGGGAGGAATCGGGCGAGGCGGCCTGCGCATCGCGCAGCCTCAGCAGCGTGGCCAGAGTGAGGTTGCCACCCGCGGAATCTCCGATCAGGGCCAGCGGCTCGTCAGGATAGTCCTCGGCCAGCGCCCTGTAGGCATGGTGGGCATCGTCGAGGGCGGCCGGGTAGGCCGCCTCCGGCGCTAGGCGGTAGTCGATCCAGAACACGCGTGCGTTCAGTCTCTTGGCCAGCTGCCCGCAAAGCTCAGCATAAGTAGGGAAACGGCCACTGATAAAGGCGCCACCGTGGAGATACAGCACGGTGGCCGTGGGCTGACTGGGACTGACACGCACCGCCGGCACGCCGGGTGGTACGGCCGGTTCATTGCCAATGGTGGTCTTGCGCGCGGTGACTCCGGACGGCAGCCCGCCCGGCAGGCGGGCCATCGCGGCGATGCGCCGTAACCGCATCACCAACTCGTCGGGACTAGCCGGCTCGCGTTTCATCAGTAGCCGAAAACCACGGTCGGCAACTCTTGCCGAGAATGATGTCATGATTTGCCTCCTGCCGGATATCAGCCCCCGGCCAGGCGATACGCCTCGCCCAGCGCGCGAGCGTATAGCCGCGGCGCGTAGCGCTTGAACCGCCACATGAAACGCCCGTCGAACTGCGGCACCACATAAAGTTGCTTTCGATCGAGGGCGTCCAGGGTCCGGCGTGCCACCTGGTCGCTGGTGGCGAAGGTCCACTTGCGCATGGCGGCATGGGCGAAATCGCCGCGGTGCTCGGGCAGGCGCGCCTTGTCCAGAATGTTGGTGGGTACCACGGTGGGACACAGGGCCGAAACATGCACGCCGGTGCCGGTCAGCTCGGCCGCCAGAGTTTCGGAGAGTGAAAGGACCGCGGACTTGGTCACGTTATACGCACTCATCTCCGGCGCCGCGCCGAAACCGGCGGCCGAAGCCACGTTGACAATGCCGCCGTAGCCCAGTGCGCGCAGCTTGGGTGCGAAGAAGTGACAACCATGAATGACGCCCCAAAGATTGACTTTGAGGCACCAGCGCCAATCGCCAAGCGGCACTTCTCCGATGCGGCCGCCTACGCCCACCCCGGCGTTATTGACCACCAACGTCATTGGCCGTCCGAGCAGCGATTCGGCCTTGTCGGCGAGCGTGGCCATCTGCTTTTCACTACCTACGTCGCAGCGGTAGGCGACAGCCCGACCTTCGCCCAATTCCGAGAGTATGCTGGCGGTTTGCTCGGCGCGCTGGCGGTCTATATCCGCGCAGATCACTGATCCGCCACGGCGCACGATCTCATAGGCGAAGCTGCGGCCGATGCCGCTGCCCGCCCCCGTGACCAGGGCCGCCGCCCCCTCGGAGGGTTTCAGTGTTTTACGCTTGGCACCGCTCACGCCGCCGTCACTCGTTCCGCTGTTGTGTCACGCCTGTTATCGTCATGCCATTGCCGGAATGCTTGGTAAGCCTGCTGGGCATCACCGGTTTCCTCGTAGGCGCGCTTCCAGGCGTGGATGACTTCCCGGTTATCGGCGTCCCATGGATGGAAGCGGGGGGAGAGAAAAGGCAGCGTATCGATCACAAAAGCTCGGGTGAAGATTCCAGGTGCGAAGTACAACCACTTAATGGCGCGCAGTGCCGAGGGGATGTTCGTGAGCTGCCGATCTTTCCAGAGGAAATACAGCCAGTTACCGTGCACCAGAGGCAGGAAAAGGGCTGTACCCAGAGCGAGCGTCGCCATGCGGATTGCGTAAGCGCGGACGCCGCCCCCGCTTACCTCTCCGAACACGTCGAAGCTGACTGACTTGTGCTCCGTCTCCTCCACGAAGTGCCAGAACAGCATGGCGGCGACTTCCTGCCTGGTATCGTCCCACAGTTCCGGATGATCGAGCATTACCTGGGAAATCACGGCCGTGAAATGCTCGAAGTTCGCGGCCATGGCGCACTGGGTGGCGCCGCCCAGGTAGCGTTGAAGGGGCTTTCTGATCGCCTTGAACACGGCCTCCGCCCGGTCTATTGGAATGCCGTGCGCGACCATCGCTTCATTCATGGCGTCATGCTCCCGTGCATGGGAGCGTTCCTGTCGAATAAAGCTGATCGCGGCTTTGCGCACTGACGGATCGTGAAGATTCTCGAGTTGCTTACTCGTGGCCTGCATGACCCAGCGCTCGCCGTCCGGCACCGCGGCCAGGATCGCGTTCATCCAGTGAGTGATCCACGGATCGTTGTTGAACCAGTGGCGCGGCACCGTCTCCGGGCTCATGCCGAAATTCAAATCCCTGTGTTCGACTTCATCGTAACCAATCTTGCGGCTCGCGATCACCATGTCGACCTCCTGAGTAGTTCGACTGTTGAGTCACTTTATTTGGGCGATTGACCAAATGTCAAGGCCCGAAAAAAGCAGTCAGTGGATATCTTCGCGCGCCGGGAAACAGATCGCGTCAGACCGGCGGGAAAGGCCGGTCGAGATACGGTACAAAAGAAAGGAAACGGAATGCCGGAGCGTGGTACCGGACCACTAGGGGGCAGGGGGTAGAGTGTGCCGGGAACCGGCGTGCTGCCGGTACTGATCGGGCGAAAGACCGAACCAGCGCTTGAAGGCACGCCTGAAATTGGCTCCGTCATGATAGTTCATCAACGCGGCGATGGCTTCGATCGAAAGCTTGCTGTCACACAGGTAGCTGATCGCTTGCCGGGATAGGATTTCGTCACGAATTTTCCTAAAACTACTGTTTTCCTCCTTGAGCTTGCGAGCGAGAGTGCGTTTGCTCATGAAAAGGGAGGCCGCTGCTTCGTCTTCGCTGAGCGAACCGGGGGGTCTCGATAGCATCATCTTCTTAAGCCGGGTCTGGTAGCTGGGCTTGTGGTTCTGAAGCTCGGCAAGCATTGATTCACATTGCTCAAGAGCCAGGCGGTAATTTTCATGATTGGCGGAGGCGTTCGGTTCCAGGCACAGTGCCATCGGCAGTTTTAGTGTGAACTTATCGGAGCCAAAACGAATGCGACCGGGCAAGTAGTCCGAGTACATCGCGTGGTACTCAGGTGTCCGGTGGGTAAAACAAATTTCAGCCTCATGTAGTGGGCGACCGACAACGAACTCGCCGAATTCAAGCAGCACCACGATCATGGTATCCGCCAGGCAACGCTCGATATCCGCGTCCAGCGGCACTTGGAAGTCCAGTCGGCATTCCAGGTGTTCTTCAGCTTCCTGCAGGTGTAGCTCGACGATGCTTGCGCGAGTAGGTAGGAATGTCTGAATCGCCTGTAGCGCGGTGAGCAGGTCCGGACTGCTCGAGGCGGCAAAACCGATGGCGCCGTGGGTCGCCGGGGTCAGACGCTTACCCAGCCGTAAGCCGAACTCAAACTGGCCCGACAACGCCAGTGCATTGCGTAAAATCCGCACCTGGTGAGCTGGCGTGAGCAGACTGTCCTCGCCCAGAAATTGCGCGATACCGAGACCGGTACCTTGCAGCAACGAGGGTAGCTGGCTGACGGTTAAGTCCAGCTCGCGGGCAATAAGTCGTGAATAGTTCGACGGAATGCCGCCTTCCGAAGCTTTCGGTTCACCCTTCTGCTGTGTCATTGATACGGTCCGTTGATAGGCATGCCTGTCTTTAAATGACCCCAGTGTGTCAATAAATGACCTCCCCGGCAAGCGAATCAACAACCACGATGCAGTCATTAAGTTACTTGCTGGAGAAAGGTCTTGGGTAAGATTACGTTCATTGAGCATGACAGTACCGAGCACATTGCCGAGTTTGAATCTGGTTCCTCGCTGATGCAGGTTGCTGTTAATAACGCTGTGCCCGGCATCGACGGAGACTGCGGTGGGGAATGCGCCTGCGGCACCTGCCACGTGATAGTGACCGATGAATGGTTCGGAAAGACCGGGGAAATAAATGATGCTGAAGAGCAGATGTTGTCCATGACTCCGGAGCGGGCAGAAACTTCTCGGCTGGGCTGTCAGATTCGAACCACTGAGGCGATGGACGGTATGACCGTTCTGTTGCCTGAATTTCAGATGTAGCGGGAGGTCACCATGTCAACCAAGTCAGGCACGAACGATGCCATGCAAACAAAGATGATTAATGCCACATCGAGATTGGTGCCTATGCACTTACAGATCAAGGCACTCAAATCTCTGATGAAAGCGAAGAAAAAGGCACTGGGGTCAACACGCCCACAGGTCAAGTTTCTCGAACAGCCCGTGCCTGACGTCAATACCCTGGCACTTGAGGATATTGACACCAGCAACCCTTTTCTGTATCGGCAAGATCAGTGGGGTGCCTATTTCAAGCGGTTACGTGATGAGGCACCGGTGCACTTCCAGAAAAGCAGCCAGTTCGGGCCATTCTGGTCGGTGACACGCTATGAAGACATTTTGTTCGTCGATAAGAATCACGAGCTCTTTTCCTCCGAGCCACAAATCATTCTGGGTGATCCTCCGGAAGGGTTGTCGGTGGAAATGTTTATCGCCATGGATCCGCCAAAACATGATGTGCAACGCCGGGCGGTCCAAGGTGTGGTGGCACCCCAGAATCTCAAGGAAATGGAGGGGCTGATCCGGCAGCGCGCCGCCGAGGTGCTCGACAGTCTGCCCCTGGACAAGGCTTTCAACTGGGTGCCGGCAGTGTCCAAGGAGTTGACCGGGCGTATGTTGGCAACGTTGCTGGATTTCCCTTACGAGCAGCGTCACAAGCTGGTTGATTGGTCGGACCGACTGTCCGGAGCATCTTCGGCGACTGGTGGCGAGTTTACCGACGAAGACATCATGTTTGACGATGCCGCGGACATGGCCTGGTCATTCTCGAGGCTTTGGCGAGACAAGGAGGCACGACGCAAGGCTGGCGAGCCTCCGGGTTTCGACTTGATCAGCATGCTACAGAGTAACGAGGATACCCGGGATTTGATTAACCGTCCGATGGAGTTTATCGGCAACCTGGCGCTGCTGATTGTTGGCGGCAATGACACCACCCGCAACTCCATGAGCGGCGGTGTGCTGGCCCTGAATCAGTTCCCCGAGGAATTCATCAAGCTGAAGAAAAACCCGGAATTGATTCCGAACATGGTTTCGGAAATTATCCGCTGGCAAACTCCACTCGCGCACATGCGCCGGGTTGCCACGCAGGACGTGGAGCTGCGTGGTCAGACCATTAAGAAAGGGGACCGCGTGTTGATGTGGTATGCCTCCGGTAATAGAGACGAACGAAAGTTCGAAAATCCCGACCAGCTTATTATTGATCGAAAGGACGCGCGGAATCATATTTCCTTTGGCTACGGCATTCACCGTTGCATGGGCAACCGTCTGGCTGAGTTGCAATTGCGGATTTTGTGGGAAGAGTTACTCAAGCGCTTTGATAACATAGAGGTCGTGGGTGAGCCCGAGCGTGTGCAGTCCAACTTTGTGCGGGGCTATTCCAAGCTAATGGTCAAGTTGACCGCAAAAAATTGAATTCACGTCCGGAGCCGATGTCATCCGAACAGTTCGATTATGTCGTGGTTGGGGCGGGCTCGGCCGGATGCGTCGTCGCCAACCGTCTATCCGAATGCGGCCGCCATTCGGTGCTGTTGCTTGAGGCCGGTCCGGAGAGTCGCCGCAATCCGTTCGTGAATATGCCGCTGGGCTTTCTGCAGCTGATCTTCAGTCGTCGCGTTAACTGGCAGTTCAATACCGAGCCGCAACGGCACATGTATGGCCGTGCCTTATATCAGCCACGAGGCAAGATGGTCGGCGGGTCCAGCGGCATGAACGCGCAGGTCTACATTCGCGGACATGCCCGGGACTACGACGAGTGGGCACGGCTCGGTTGCGAGGGGTGGTCGTATGCCGATGTGTTGCCTTACTTCCGAAGATCCGAACATTTCGAGCCGGAGTTGGCGGCTCTTGAAACGGCGTTTCATGGTCGGGGTGGCCCGCTTAATGTTGCCGAGCGCCGCTATACCAATCCGCTGAGCACGGCGTTTGTCAAGGCGGCGATGCAGGCGGG
>CAXGUU010000127.1:0-9075 GCA_964012875.1 uncultured bacterium | reverse complement strand
CGGGTTCGACCCACGAACCGATTTATGCAGCGCCGAAATCTGGTCGAAAAAATCATCCGTCCCCTTATCGAAACGACGAATTTCGACGCCTTCTGTCGCGTGCCTTAGGGTCTGCAAATCGATCACGCCATCTGCGGCCATTTCACAAGCCAGTTCGAACAGGTTAAGGGCGCGCCGGGCATCGCCATCCGCAACCCGGGCCAGATGATCCCGCAACTCTTCGGCCAGGGTCACGCTGCCTACGACTGCAACCGCCTGGTCAATGATCGCACGCAACGCGGCCACATCCAGTGACTGCAGCGAATAGACGCGTATCCGCGACAACAACGCGTTATTCAGTTCAAACGCCGGGTTTTCGGTCGTTGCCCCGATGAAGGTAATGGTGCCGTCTTCGATGTGTGGCAGGAATGCATCCTGCTGCGCTTTGTTAAACCGGTGAACTTCGTCAACAAATACAACCGTCCGGCGTCCCGTCGATTCGTGTACCCGCGCTTGTTCGACCGCCGCGCGAATGTCCTTCACACCACCCAGCACAGCCGACAGTTGCACGAATGCCGCACCCGCGCTTTGACACAACATCCGCGCCAGCGTCGTTTTTCCGGTACCGGGCGGCCCCCACAGGACCATCGAGTGAATCAGGCCCTCCGTAAGCGCCCGGTACAGTGGCTGGTCGGGTGCCAAGAGGTGCGATTGTCCATGGAACTGATCGAGTTCCGCCGGGCGAAGTTCGTCGGCAAGAGGTGCCATGCTTAGACCTGCAGGGTAGACCTAGTCCAAGTCGACGATCACGGTACGCCGCCTTCCAGCACATCAACCCCGACGGGAATCTGGAACTCGAATTCGGCCTGGTCGATAACTGAAGCCCGATCCAGATCACTGAACTGGATGAGCGTTGCCTGCCCGAGATTGTCCTTAAGCCGCATCGCTTCAATTTCGCCACCATTGAAACCAAGTTCAACGGCGCTGAAGTCGCGTTGCTCGTTCTTCGGAATGAGGGCGAACCAACGCCAACTATCTTCGTGTCGGACTGCCCGAATCTCGAAATGACTTTCAACATCAATGTCCTGTCCGAGCAGAGCGGCCGGCGAATCGGCGCCGATGGCTTCGACCTCGTTCCGGGTGACTTGCTCCAAATCGACGTCGTAGATCCACAGCTGGCTACCATTGCTGACAATAGTCTGGGCATAGGGCTCAAGATAGCTCCAGCGGAACCGTCCTGGACGCTGAACCTGGCACTCTCCATTCGACTGCTCTACCTCAACGCCTGTTTCATCGTAGCGAGTCTGCGAAAAGCGGGCGCTGAAAGCGTCGAGTTGATTGAGATATTCGACAACCCTGGCGGTATCAAACGGCACGTCGTCGGCGGCAAAAGCAACATTTGCGGCCAGTACAAAAAGGCCAGCCAGCAGAGATAAACAAGCCCGAAGTAAAATCGACATAGTGTGCGCGACGTGCGCCTCGAAATAATCGCGAGTTAGAAAACGATTATAGGAACTTGTCCGCTGCCGTCCATTCACAAGGACCTGCGCAAAGTGTGTCCGGCGCCTGCCGGGCGTCAGTCTTTCGGTGGCGGTGGCGCCAATACTTCGCGACTGCCGTTGGACTGCAGTTCGCCGACGACGCCGGCAGCTTCCATCGTCTCGACCATCCTAGCAGCGCGGTTGTATCCGATCTTCAAGCGCCGCTGAATCCCCGATACCGACGCGCGGCGCGTTTCGGTGACGATGCGTACCGCTCGATCGTAGAGTTCATCTTGCTCGTCGGCGTCGCCCGTGCCGCCCGCAAAACCGCCATCAATATCCTCGGCGCCGTCGGTCGGCCCGGTAAGTATGGCCTCAATATATTCCGGCTCTCCGGCGGCCTTCAGACGCTCGACAACCTTGTGCACTTCGTCATCAGAAACGAAGGCACCGTGAACGCGATTCGGAATGGCCGTGCCGGGCGGCAAATAAAGCATGTCGCCATGTCCGAGTAGGTTTTCTGCCCCTATCTGGTCGAGAATCGTGCGCGAATCAACACGCGACGAAACTTGGAACGCGATGCGGCTTGGAATATTGGCCTTAATCAAGCCGGTGATCACGTCGACCGAAGGCCGCTGAGTGGCCAAGATCAGATGAACGCCGGCGGCACGCGCCTTTTGTGCAAGACGGGCAATCAGTTCTTCAACTTTTTTACCGACCACCATCATCATGTCTGCAAGTTCGTCGATGATGACAACGAGATATGGCAAGCTGGTCAATTCGGGCACTACTGCGTCTTCGTCGCCGTCGGTCGCGCGAAACAATGGATCGAGGATCGGTGTGCCATTCGCTGCCGCTTCCTCCACCTTGCGATTGAAACCCCCGATGTTGCGAACACCAAGTGCCGCCATTAGACGGTAACGCCGCTCCATTTCGGCGACGCACCAGCGCAACGCATTCGCCGCTTCTTTCATGTCCGTAACCACCGGCGCCAACAATGCCGGAATACCCTCGTAGACCGACAGCTCAAGCATCTTCGGATCGATCATGATGAGGCGAACATCGTCTGGCGTTGACTTGTAGAGCAAGCTCAGAATCATGGCGTTGAGCGCAACCGACTTACCCGCCCCGGTCGTGCCGGCGACCAGCAGGTGCGGCATTTTGCCAAGGTCAGCGACCGTCGGCTGCCCGGCGATGTCCTTACCCAGCGCCATCGTAAGTTTCGAATTGCTGCGCTCGTAGGTTTCCGATTTAAGGATGTCGGACAACGCGACGATCTCGCGCTGTTCATTGGGAATTTCCAGTCCGATACAGGTTTTACCCGGAATGACTTCGACCACGCGGACACTGACCGTCGACAGCGAGCGGGCCAGGTCCTTGGCTAGGTTGGTGATCCGGCTTGCTTTAATGCCGGGCGCGGGCTGCAATTCAAATCGGGTGATGACCGGCCCGGGCTGTACCGCCACAACCTCAACCTCGATGTTGAAGTCGCGCAACTTTATTTCGACCTGCCGCGACATCGCTTCAAGCGATTCCGCCGAATAGCCGCCCGATTTCGCCTGCGGCGTATCGAGCAGGCTCAGCTCCGGTAAATCGCTCGGCATGGCCTTTTCGAACAACGGTTCCTGGCGCTCGCGTTCAACTCGAACACTGGACTCAGGCTCGACCATTCGCGGCTCTATCCGGGGCGGCGTGCGGGTCTCGCTGCGTTCGACTTCTTCCTTGATGGTCTGCACCCGCTCCCGCTTCGCGCGCAGGCCGCGCCAATGATCGAGGCACACATCGAATTTCTCACGGCAGATGTCCCACAGGCGCAGGCTCAAATCGCCAACGGTATCCATCAACCAGACCCACGACAACCCGGTAAAGAGCGTAATGCCGGTAAAAAATATCGCCAGCATCAGCAATGTCCCACCGACTTCGCCAAAGGTCGAAAAAGCAGCGGATCCGACAACATCGCCCAGTATCCCACCAGCCTGGTGGGGTAACTCGGCAATCGCGGAACTGCCGCGAATCCAGAACAGACTACAACCCGTCACCACCATGAAAATGACGCCGACGAAACGCACGCTCAGGGTGAAATAGTCGGAAACAAAATTTTCCACGCCTTCGCGAAACATTTGCCAGACGCTGAAGACCACCAACAAGGGGAACAAGTGGGCGAATCGACCAAACAGGTAAAGCACGATATCGGCTATCCAGGCGCCGACGACACCACCCTGATTCTGTATCGTGGCGGAGCTACCGGCACGTGACCAGCCCGGGTCGGAGGGGTGGTGCGTAAGGAGCGACAACACCAGAAATAAGGCGACGCCACCTAATGCGATCAGTATGCCCTCGCGCAACCGTTGCAGCACCTGCTCGGAAACACTGAAATCTAGCGCGGACGGCTTACGGACTGCATGTGGCATAGTTGCGCGATCGAATTAACTTTAATTCTTGGAATAAGCTCTTAAACATATGTTATCTAGATGAAAATACATAGTATCTCTGAATAGACCTTAACACCAGCGCCGTAACCATCAAAAACATGAGAAAAACCGCCCTAAATGTCCTGTTTCGAGTGTTTCTGGTCGCGTTTTTCGGGTATTTAGCGGTCTGCTGGGCTGCCTGGTCCCTGCAGGACACCCTCATCTTCCATCCGCGAGCGGGCCTGACAAAAACACCCGCCACCGCCGATTTGCCATTTGAGGATGTCTGGCTGAAGAGCGCTGACGGCGAGCAACTTCATGGCTGGTACATCCCGGGCCCCGCATCGGACGCCCCCCACGTACTTTTTTTCCATGGTAATGCCGGCAATCTTGGGAGCCGCCTCTATACATTTGAGGTTTTACACAGCCTCGGATTTTCGGTCTTCGCAATCGACTACCGCGGTTACGGTTTAAGCAGCGGTTCGCCGACGGTACCGGGGGCCAAGTCGGATGCCGAGGCTGCCTGGCTGTATCTCACTGAGGGCCGCCGCATCGCTCCCTCGCAAATCGTCCTTTACGGGCGCTCGCTGGGCGGTGGCGTCGCTGCCGCGCTCGCGCGGTCCATTCAACCGGCTGCGATTGTGCTGGAATCGACCTTCTCGAATTTGTCCGATATAGGACGCCAGCGCTACCCATTTTTGCCGGTGGCCCTGCTCCTGCGCGATGAATTGCCGACGGCGCGTATCGTCTCCGAGCTGCGGTGCCCGGTCATGGTGGCGCACAGTCCGGCCGACCGGGTCGTCCCGTTCGATATGGGACTCGGCATCGCTGCGGGAGCCGGAGCCAGGGGCGGGTTGGTGGAGTTGCGCGGTTCCCATAATCGCGCTTTCAGGCGTTCCGCCGCGCACTATCACGACATCCTCGGGACCTTCATACGCACTGCCACAATGAAGCCGCCGGCCCCCTAAACGGGGTACCGCCCCCTGGTTCCACTGCCAGGATTGAGCCCCTCACCAGCTCATTCTTCCCCGACACTCGCCTTAACGCCAGCCAAACAACGCATGAAGATTCAATTCTTTTCGGACCTCCATCTTGAATTCGGAGTTTGTGCTCACGCCCAGACCGATGCGGACGTTATCGTCGCCGCTGGCGACATCGATGTGGGCGTCGGCGACGTTGAGTGGCTGACGCAGCAGGACAAGCCCACGATCTACATCACCGGCAATCACGAATTCTACGGCGGCGAAATGGGTGCGGTACGCTAAGACATCGAGCGGGTCGCAGCCGGCACCAATGTTCGCCACCTGGAGCGCCAGAGCGTCATTATCGACGGCGTGCGCTTCCTTGGCGCCACTCTGTGAACTGACTTTATGCAGGAAAACCAGGAGGTCATCGCCGCACTTGAATCGCGTATGAACGATTACCAGCATATTCGCTGCGGCGCGCGCGAGCTTCGGCCCAGAGACCTGATCGAATTGAATCGGATAACAAAGGGCTGGATGGAACAGAAACTGGCAGTGCATCACGACGGTAAGACGGTCTTGGTGACCCACCATGCACCGCTGAAAGCGTCATGGCACATGCCTGCGAACTCGTTATTTCGCTTTGCCTAGTGCAACAACCTCAGTCAATTCGTGCTCGACTACAAGATAGATCTCTGGATCCACGGCCATGTCCACGCGAAAATGGGTTACATTGCCAATGCCCCCCGTGTCGTCTGCAACCCGCGCGGCTACGATGGTTATCAGCTCGTCGAAGGTTATGATCCGGCGCAAGTCGTTAAGATCTAACCGCGTCTACCCGATGCCACATGAAGGAGTAAACAGTCGAAGCTGTGCTAGCATTTCTCCATCCGCACGCCCATTCTCGTCGCAACCATGTCAACTGAAAAAAAGATCTACCGCGTGAACTTCCACAACCAGGGCAAGGTCTATGAAGTCTATGCCCGCCAGGTTCATCAAAGCGGTCTGTTCGGCTTTATCGAAATTGAGCAAATCGTGTTTGGGGAAAAGTCGTCGCTGCTGGTCGATCCATCCGAAGAATCGCTGAAGACCGAATTCGAGGGCGTCGAGCGAACCTATATACCCATGCACGCCATCATTCGGATTGACGAAGTCGAAAAGGCCGGGCACAGCAAAATCAGCGAGAGCAACATCAAAGAAGGCAATGTTGCGCCGTTTCCGGTCTTTACACCCGGCACTGAATCCGGCAATAACTGAACGACGGTGTCTCATTACGGCCCACGGTGGGCGGCGACAGCGATGGCGCTTCTGCTAACGGCGGGCGCCGATGCAAATTGGCAGGCGCAATCTGCCGAAGGCCAACGGCCCTCACGGGCCCAGGTACGTAACGCAGACAGCGAAATTCTGACTCTTTATCGCGGCCCTGCCGACGAGCTCGTGCTTGAGCTGACCATCAAGTCACCGCAGCGCCTCTATGGAAGCAGTTGTCCAACGTTCCAGATTGATAAACGACGGCCACAACATCACTTCGCCGGCGGCGAAAACTGCGCTGTGAAGGGACGTACGGTCCGTTACGTTGTCGCCTCCGAATCCCGCGGGGAAATTGAATCGCTAGTGGCCTACCGATTACTGAACGGTAACGACGTCAATTTCAGATACCGAACCAATGACGGCAAGTACCACCAGAGTCGTTTCACACTGGGCCGCTCAAAACAGGCGGTGCGCGCCGCACTGGGCGGCGACTTGAGCGCCTCCCCGGGTATCGATGAGTAAGCCGGCTACAGGTGAAACCATCAACGTCCAAGTCGTCGACGCGCTCAACAAGATTGACCCGGTCGCCTGGGACCGACTGGCAGGCAACGACCCTTTCCTGCGCCACGGATTCCTGAGTGGGCTCGAAGATACCGGTTGCCTGAGCCCGCAGGGCTGGTACCCGCAACACCTGGTGATTCATCGCGGTGGCGCGCTCGCGGGCGCCCTTCCCTTGTATATACGCGACAACTCCTACGGAGAATTCGTGTTCGACTGGAGCTGGGCCGACGCCTATGAGCGTGCTGGCGGGCAGTATTACCCTAAATTGGTCACCGCCATTCCCTTTTCACCAGTCGGCGGCCGCCGCCTGCTGGTCGATGTTGAGTCTGAGGATGCCGACACCCTGTGCAATGTACTTGTCAGCGCCGGGGTGCGCGCATGCGAAGACAATGAACTGTCATCATGGCATTGCCTGTTTCCGGATGACACCGCGCTGGAGCGGTTCGAACAGGCCGGGCTCATGCGGCGACTTGGTGTGCAATACCATTGGTTCAATCAGCAATATGAAAGTTTCAATCATTTCCTAAGCCAACTCACATCGAAGAAGCGCAAACAGATCAAGCGTGAGCGGCGCCTGGTTGCCGAGCAGGGCATCCAGATTGAAACGCTGGTTGGCGATGAAATCACTGCTGAACAGTGGTCAGTATTTCACCGATTCTATTGCTCAACGTTCCACCGCAAGTGGGGTGAACCACGCTTCACGGAGGAATTTTTCCACTCACTGAATGAACGCCTGCCCGGCGCCCCCGTGCTGGTAGTGGCCAAATCGGGGCGCGAATACGTGGCCGGAGCCTTTGCCTTGCAAAACGGCGAGACAATGTACGGTCGGCACTGGGGCTGTGCCGCCCGCTACGACAACTTGCATTTTGAGCTTTGTTATTACCGCACCATCGATTTTTGTATCGCCAATGGTCTCCGCCGACTCGATGCGGGTGCCCAGGGCGAGCATAAGCTGGCCCGCGGCTTCGTACCGGTGCGTACCTGGTCCGCGCATTGGATTCGCGATGGCGGCTTTCGCCGCGCGGTCGACGACTTTCTGCGCCAGGAGCGCAACGGTCTTGAGCAATACATCGAAAGCCTGGACCAGCACCTCGCGTTCCGCCGGAACGACTGACATCGCGAGCCAGAGGCACTAAGATTTCCATGGCACTGATCGCGGTAGCCGCAACGATGGACGCTTTCGAACGCACAAACGCACTGTACTGGGTCGGTGAATCTGTCCTGTCAGATGAATTCCCGCCCCTAGCTGATGCTTTAGCAAAGCCCGATGGCTTGCTCGCGATAGGCGGCAACCTAAGTCCCGAGCGTCTGGTCGACGCCTATCGCCGCGGCATTTTCCCATGGTTTTCTGTAGGGCAACCAATCTTGTGGTGGTCACCCGCCGAGCGTTCGGTCATCAAACCTGCTGAGCTGCATATTTCGCGCAGCCTGCGCAAAGTGCTTCGACAGCAACGTTTCGATGTCAGCTGGGATTGTGATTTCTGTGGCGTCATCGACGGTTGCGCAGCGCCACGGGAGAGCCAGTCCGGCACGTGGATCACGGCAGAGATGCGCGCAGCCTACTGCGAGTTGTTCCGTCGTGGCGTCGCTCATTCGATCGAATGCCGCGTTGGTGGTGAACTCGTTGGTGGCATGTACGGCCTGGCGATCGGGCGGGCATTCTTCGGTGAATCGATGTTCAGTCACATCGACAATGCCTCGAAGGTCGCGATGGTCACCTTGTGCGAGCAATTGGTCCAGTGGCATTACGATTTCCTCGATTGCCAGATTCACAATCCGCACCTCGAGCGCATGGGCGCACGGATATGGTCGCGCCGGCGCTTCGAACAACTACTGCACGCCGCCGTTGTCGAACCGCCCGCACCCGAATCATGGGCCGCCCGTTGTGACTAAATTACCGCCTGGGTCGCGCATCAGCTTTTTTACCTCGCCGCAGCACCCCTGCGGCTATCTCGACGACATGCAGGCAACCACCCTCTTCGCAGATCCGCGCGTCGAACTCAATGTACAGACCTATACGCGCTTGTCGGCATACGGATTTCGCCGCTCCGGCACCCACGTCTATCGCCCACACTGTTTGCACTGCCGCGCCTGTGTGCCCGTGCGTGTCGATGTCGACAAGTTCACACCCCGACGCATGCAAAAGCGGACGGTTAGAAAAAATGCCGACTTGGTTATCGCCGAGTGCCCGGCGGAATACCGTAGCGAACATTTCGCGCTCTATGAACGGTACCTGAAAGCGCGCCATCCGGATTCGCAGATGGAAGCAAGCTCACCCGATGCCTACATGAGTTTCCTGACCGCATCATGGACGCGCACGAAATTCTACGAGTTTCGTCTCGACGACGAGCTCCTGGCGGTTGCCGTGGTCGACAAGCTTCTGGGCGCTCTGTCGGCGGTGTATACCTTCTTTGCACCAGAACACGAGGA
>CAXGUU010000126.1:0-9081 GCA_964012875.1 uncultured bacterium | reverse complement strand
AGATTGAAGAGGCGGGTTTGATTGAGCGCGACGGCAGTAAGGCCCTGCGTGCGAAAGTCGACATCGAAACGTTGCGCAACGGTGTCACCGAACTTGCCGAACAGTTCGCGATCGTGCAGCGTGAGGACCTGCGACGCATTAACCGCATCGCCGAATACGCGCTTACCAAAGAATGCCGCAGTGTTTTCATGCGCCGATGGTTCGGCGAAGAGACACCCCCGGTATGTGGCCGCTGTGATAATTGCCGTGAAGGACAATCAAGTGAATCGTTTCGCTCGGGAGCCCGTCCGACGGAGAGGGACGAGCGTCAATCCCGGCGACGCGGTGGCGACAGCACCGATGACAGGAGAGGCCGAAACCGAAACCCCAAACTAGCCGATGCCAGGGACGACGACCAGCAAATCCAGAGGCGCGATGGCGCCGGGACCAGCAATGAGGAGAATCGACGGCGCAGCGAAGCTAAAAAGGACGAACGTAAAAGTCGGCGACGCGCGGCCGCCAGCAAGAGCGACGGCCAGAATCAAAGACGGGGCCAAGGTAAAAAAAATGACCGCCAGAGCAGGCGGCGGGGCGGTGCCAACAAGGGAAATGGTCAGAATCAGAGGCGCGGCGAAGCCAATAACGGGAATCGTCAGAATCAGCAGCGCGGCGAAGCCAAAAACGGGAATCGTCAGAATCAGCAGCGCAGTGAAGCCAACCGACAGCGGCGGCGGCGATCAAAACCGGCCCAACCTTCCAGCTAGAAGTGCCCTCTGCGCCGACGCAATCGGGAGTTACGATCGGCGTACTACTCTAAGCGCTGCGTTTGCGGAGGATGCCGTCCCGGACCTGCGGTTTGCTGGAGAAACTCTCACAGCACGGCTGAACGTTGGCGCCGGGAACCGAGCGGTCAGGTCGCGATTTCATCCTTAACTCCCGGGTCGCCGTTGCTATCGGGATTCCGCGCGCTACCAACGTGAGAGCGTCGTTCAAGATTCGTTTCCACGATGCCTTGGGCATCAGAAGAAGCCGCACTGTAGAAGACAAGAAAGAGCTTGATCTTCGCCGCTATATGTTCGCGACTACCGTACAGAGCATAAATCGGTAATGAAATCGGCTCCGTCGCCGAAAGTCGCAATTCCAACAGTCGTCCAGCCTCCAATTCGTCTTTGATCGCGTAGCGCGGAACATAAGAAATTCCGAGCCCGGCAGCGCTTGCCTCAATCACAGCCTCGGTACTGAATGAAGAAAAATTACCAACGACAGATTGCTCTACGCGCTTATGATTGACGACGAAATCCCATTGCCTGTCGGCTTGAATCGAACCATCAACGATGCAGTTGAATGCGGGTAAATCGCTGACCTGTTTCGGCGCGCCGTGCTGAGCGACAAATCCTGGTGCAGCGCAAAGTGCGAACGAAGCCTGCCCGACTTGCTTGGCAATGAGAGAACTGTCACGCAATGAGCCAAGCCTGAAAATCAGATCAAGACGGTCAGCAATCACGTTCGGTTCGTCATCCTGCAGTCCCAACTCAACGCTGACATCGGGATTGCTAGCGACAAATTCTGCGATTACAGGGGTCAACACGTGCGTACCAAACGACGGCGGACAACTGATGCGGAGCATGCCCCTGGGACTCGTGGTCAGCGACATCACTTCGGATTCCGCATCATCTACGCGCTCGAGTATTTCAATGGCACGAGCTATGTATCGTTCGCCAGCCTCGGTCACCGAAACACCGCGTGTCGTTCGGTGCAGCAGGCGTACATCTAGGGCATCCTCAAGATACTTGACCTGCTTCGACATCATTCCGGGCGTAACACCCAGAGATTTGGCCGCTTCTGAAAACGATCCCAGCTTTGCCACTGTAACCAGGGCGCGCATTTGTCTGAGCTTGTCCATCGCTGTTCGCCGTTTCAGATGATTTCCACCGTCTCGGCAGAATCCCGAAATGCTGCAATGCAACAAAGAATAGCCTGCTGCGATGGGTCTGTCAACGAACGCCGAGTATCCAACCTTCCAGCGCCGCGTCGCGCCGCTCCGGGAGTGTCAGCGGTGGATTGAAATACTCCGCCAGTGCCCCACGCAGATCCATATCCCGCATCCACCCGGCCACGACGTAGGCGTCATGCTCGTCTGCACTGCGATCTTCACGCCCATAACGCCGACGAAAAAGACTCGGAAAAATCTCGACAATGACCGATCGTCCGGGTTCGACTTCGAACCCGTCAAAGGGCCAGAAATGGCAACGCTTCCGGAGCTTGCGATCCTTGCGCATGTGTTTCAACCACGGCAGCCCGGCAAATGTCGATTTGGCAACCGAACCTTGTACATCGAAATGGAATACGCTCTTGGTGCCGGCCGTCCATTGTTCGCACAAGCGAAACTCAGTTACCTCACCGCCGATCTCATTTTCCTTGCGGGCAAACTCAACGTACATGTGATCCCGATCCGTCGCCCAGTCATGGGTGAACTGACGCAGGAACTCGTCCCAGTCATCAATCCCCTGACGCCGGAAATAGGCCAACGGGAACGAAAACGCGTGATCAATACCGATGATCACCGTCTCCTCGCTTAACAGCACCTCGGAGACGAAACGCGCAACTTCCTTACGGCACCAATGACGGGCCCCCGCATCGTACGGTTCAACCGGGCGCGGGGTCGAGTTCAGATCTGCCTCGTAAACTTGTAGTTGACGCAAGCGCGATACCGGCGCACGTGCCCCTGAGTAGTCAATGCCGATGTAGCGCGAAAATAAAGGCATGGCTCCCGCTGCTAACGCCGCTCGCGTTCGCACATATACTCAGCCAGGGCGGTACTCAGGGCGCAGACATGATCGTCCGGTTTCCCCGCATCTGCGAGGCAGCGGGCAAGGTTCTCAAGGTATTCGCGGTTTGTCCCACTCGGACCTGACGAGGTTGCGATCCGTTCGACGATCTCCATCTCCGACAACGGGCCTGAGAAGCTCGGGTTGTCAGGACCGGCGATGTAAGTCACGCCCGCAACGACCGAGCCGTCGTCGAATTCAACTTCGACTTCAAGCAAGTCATAGCCGTTTTTTTCGCGATGATCGAGCGCCTCAATAATTTCATCCCAGTATTCCGGAGCAGGCAAGAACGCCTGTCCATGGCACATCGCCCTCGCCTCACTCACCAGCGTCACTACCAGACCGGGATAGTCCGGCTCGCCTCTGTGATCGGGCGAATATTGCCAGAAACGTCGCGCCCAGCTATGTAGGGTCGCAGCTTTGCTCGATTCATATGGAAAATCCGGCCGCCACATAAGCGAACCATAGCCGAAAATCCAGACTGGTTTAGTTGCCGACAAAGTGAAGCTCCGTTCGGTATCGGAGAATAATAGGGCTTTAGTTTAATTATGATTTCGGCGCGCCGATATGTTGCGCAATCGAACCATTCCAGATACGCCAAGCATTCGTATCCTTTAAACCTCATTATGAAAATATTCGGACATCGCGGCGCCGCCGGAGAAGTCGACGAAAATACCCTCGCATCCGTTCGCGTCGCAATCGCTGCAGGCGCCGATGGCGTCGAATTCGACGTTCGAAAATGCCGGGATGACCTCGTGGTCATGCACGACGCGACCGTGGACCGCACGACGAGTGGCAGCGGGCCGGTCAGTGCATACAAGCTCGCGAATCTGCGACAACTACGGACAGCGGGTGGTGAACCAATTCCGACATGTACCGAGGTGCTGCGGATGATCTGCGGCCCGCGCGTGGTTAATATCGAACTGAAAGAGGACAACATCGCGTCGGCCGCGGTCGAAAGCGTCCCGAGCGAGATAGCAACGGATTCAGAAACGCAGTTTCTGTTTTCGTCATTTTCTGCGTACGCTACTGCAGAACTCGCCCGTCGCCTGGCATTGACACCGTACCATCTCGGGATTTTGTGCGATCGAGACGCGATGCGTGCGCTGGGCGACGCCGAACGTTACCGCGCCTGGTCAGTGCACTTCCCCCTTGAACTCGTCGATTCAGGAACAATCGAAGCCGCCCATGCGATCAATTGCAGCGTCTACGTTTACACTGTGAATGAACTGCAAGACTACGATCACTGTCAGGCCTGCGGAGCCGACGGCATATTCACCGACTACCCAACCCGCATGGTCGCGCACCGTCACAAATGCGACGCTGAGGCCCGGAGCACACGGCTGGGTTGAAGTTATGCGCTGTGAACCGGCACACGGCAACCGAATTTCGGGGACACCGACCTATGGCCCACCTCCTGGCATTCGATCAAGGCACGACCAGCTCGCGTGCCCTGTTATTCGACCCTGAAGGGAATCCTGTCGCGATTTCCCAACGAGAATTCGCGCAACACTACCCGCAAGCCGGCTGGGTCGAACATAATCCGAACGAAATCTGGGACACGCAGTTCCAGACCGCCATTGAAGCCATCAAAGCCGCGGGCATTACGGCCGGCGACGTTGCAGCCATCGGCATAACGAACCAAAGAGAAACCTGCCTGCTTTGGGATCGCCAAACAGGAACGGCCTGCGGTCCCGCCATTGTGTGGCAGGATCGCCGCACTTCCGCCATGTGCGATAGCTTGCGCGAGCAAGGGTACGAGGACTTTGTGCAGACCCGTAGCGGACTGTTGCTGGATCCCTATTTCTCGGCCTCGAAACTCCGCTGGATGCTCGATCAGGATCCCGATCTCAGACGTCGTGCGGAAGCCGGCGAGCTGGCCTTCGGAACCATCGACAGTTGGCTGGTATGGAAACTCAGCGAAGGACGCGCCCACATCACCGACGCCACAAACGCCTCACGTACAGGGCTGTGCAACCTTCAAACATCGTCGTGGGACACCGAACTGCTTGAACTGTGGGGGGTTCCTCAGGCGGTGTTACCAGTCATTGTTGATTCAAGCGGTATTTGCACAACGACGACGTTGCTGGGCCCTGAAATCCCAATCGCCGGCATCGCCGGAGATCAACAAGCCGCGTTGTTCGGCCAGGCTTGCTACGAGCCAGGTATGGCTAAATGTACCTACGGCACCGGCTGTTTTCTGCTGATGCAAACAGGCACGACAGCGGTTCGCTCAAACCATCGCCTCCTCACAACCATTGCCGCCCGGGTTGGCGGCATCACTGAATACGCGCTCGAAGGCAGCGTGTTTATGGGTGGCGCGACGATCCAGTGGTTGCGCGATGGTTTGAAGATTCTAAGTTCCGCCAGCGACGTCGAGGCCTTGGCGGCCCATGTAAACGACAGTGGCGGCGTCTTTCTGGTGCCCGCATTCACGGGTTTGGGCGCACCGTACTGGGATGCCACGGCCAGCGCCTTGCTGATTGGCATGACTCGCGGCACCACCCAATCCCATATTGCGCGGGCTGCGCTCGACGCTATCGCATGGCAGGTGTTCGACGTGGCGGAAGCAATGTGCCGGGACGCCGATCTTCAATTGTCCGAATTGCGCGTCGACGGCGGTGCCAGCGAAAACGCGCTGTTGATGCAACTACAGGCGAATGTACTCAACGCTTCACTGGTGCGGCCTGCCGTAGCAGAAAGCACAGCCTACGGCGCGGCCCTGCTTGCGGGGCTGGGAATTGGCCTGTTCGAAAATCGACAAGCACTCGCACAGCAATGGCGGGCGCGTGACCGCTTCCAGCCCGAGGCCGTGGCAGAAGACATCGCGGCTAACCACGAGCGCTGGCGACGGGCCGTGGCTCGAAGTCGTGACTGGTACAGACCAACCTGAAGCCTTTACGGGCATTGGCTGACGTTTAATGATGCAAGGGTTGTCGCTGTAACCGGAGGAGAATGGACAACTCGTCGGCTGACCGCCGAGCAGGCGGTCGGTCTCGCCAGGCGACCGGTGGCACGCTTCAAAACGCTGGAATCGGCACAGGATCGCCGGTAGGAAGACGTCCTGTGCGGAGATGTATTGAAGGTCGGCAAAACTTTCTCTGTTACTCCCACTCCAGCGCCCGATAGGCGCGCGAAACATTCACGCGGTGTGCACGTTCGGTCAGCTGCCATCCAGACAGCTCAGACTTGGCTACCACCGTGCCGGCGTCGTCAAGAAACAAGCCATCGGCAATCGCCTGCCGCGTTTCAGTCAGCAAGGCTGCGAGGTATTCATACTGCGGGTATGCGCCCTCGGGCCAGTCACTATCAGCCGGGCCATGTCCGGGTATAACGATCGAGAACGGTTTCGCCATGGTTGATTCCATCCATTCCAGCCACGCGATAAGACTGCCGTCGAGAACCGGCAAGCGCTCGCGAAAAAGCAGGTCACCGGCAAACAGAACCCGCGTCTTCAGGTCCTCCACGGTCAGATCGGTGCTTGAGTGCGCCGGTTCGTGTGCCCTGAGCCTTAAGCGACGGCCGCCGAGGTCGAGCTCAGTCTCGGCCTCGATCATCCGTTCCGGCCCGATCACCAATGCTTGCTGGCCCGGGCCGCCGAGCTCGGCCGCGAATGATTCAGCAAAAAAGTCGCGATTGCCGGCCATCTCTTCGGCCAATGCCTGGTGACCTGTAAACGTCACCCCGGGTTGTTGAAACGCGGCGTTCCCGAGGACGTGGTCGAAATGCACGTGGGTGTTAATGACGAAACACACGGGCAGCATGAACTGTGCCTCGATTACTTTCCTGAACGCGGCCCCCGTTTTAACTGAACCACCGGTGTCGATAACAGCAATACAGCGCTGGCCAACCACGACGCCAAGATTGGCTGAATCTTCGCGCGCATCATGGTCAAGTCCGGCATGCTGACCATAGTGAACATAGACACCATCGGTCAGTTTCGACAGCGCGAACAGCGCGCCGGACGACGCATGCAGTGTGCCGAGTGGCATCCAAAGCGACAAAATCGCGAACGTCGCACAAACTGAGACCGCTTTCATCAGTCATTACCTGTTTTCTACTGCACCTGCGCCGATGATAGCGGCTCACTAATGCCTGTCCCAGGCGAATGAAATCGAGCGGTCTCCGGCCACTGCATGACGCTTCCGGTCGTTGCGACGACAATTGCCAGGATGAGCAAAACCCTTTTCATGAGACGGGGTCGACCGCCAGGCTGACTGTTCCGCAGCGAATCTCCGCGAGCCCACACACGACCATCTAAATGGCTTCGCGTATAAGTCTGATCCGCACTAAATCTCGTAGCAGACCATATACAGGTAGCTCAGCAGCACGGCTGGAATGGCAGTGTAGAGTGTTGCCACGATGGCCGCGCGCGGGGCAATTGCGATCGCCGGGAAAAGGGCATCACCGTCATTGGAGATCGCATTCCCAAGCTGGGCGGAAAATGGCAGCGCGCCGGAGAGATAGAGCGTCGTCACGAGGATTTGCGGACCGCAACCGGGCAGAAAACCAATCACCACACCAAGCATTGGTAACAAGGCCGGAGCGCCCGCAAAAACCGGCTGTAAACTGTCTCCGCCGCCGGCGATTTCGAACGCCAGAAAACCAACAACCACCCATACGGTCACGAAATTGGTGTTTAGTGCGACGCGTCTGGACAGAGAATAATCCAGACGGTGGGCCGCCATATGCGCGGCCTGGGTCGGACTCAGGGCCCAGATTGTGATCGACAACAGACCGCCGGTAACACCAACCACGTTGACTGCGGCGAGATTAAGTTCAACTTGAAACAAGGCCAGTACGCCCAGGATCAATCCCGGCACCGCGACCGCACCCCAGAGCGCCCAGAATGCCCCCGGCACAATGGCACGGTCGACCTCACCAGCAAATTTAACCCGTCGCTCGACACGCAGGAAGTCGGGCCCGTGCAATGCATTGACGATACGTCCACTCGCAGTGCCCACGACGAATCCGACCGTAATCAGAATCATGCCTTCAGCAGGGGCGCGTGCCAGCATCAGGAAAGCGGCGTCACCCATCGTTGACGTCAGCACTGCTACGACTGACCCAAAGCTCGCCCTGCCCATCGCAAATTGAGTGATGACCATCACCGCGCCGCCACATCCGGGCAGGGCGCCGAGTGCCGCGGCCGCAGGAATCTCGAACCTGCGGTGCCGGGCCAACCATTGCTCGGTGTCGATTTGAAACCTCGACTCAAGCCAGAAGAACAAGGCGAACGTAGCGGCAACAAACACGCCAACTGACAAATAGGCGTCGCTTAGCGCCTGGACGACCACGGGGCGCAACTCAGGCGCCGCCATCGACAGGGCGAACAAAACCAACACCAACACGCAACGCTCAATACCACCGGTGCGCAACACCAAAGTGCTATCCAGCAGCTTGTCGCGGGCAGCGAGAATCAGCGTGGTCATGGGCGAATGGACATTCTAATTTTGGCGGGTGGAATGTAGCACAAAGGGCGAGAAATCCGACGCCCCTGGCCGCGCGCAGGTTCGCGCTTAATCGAGACCCAGCCGCTCTGCACCACCGCCACGGGCCGGCCCTGCCGTCGGATCATCATCCTCAGGCAGATCAGTGATCAGCGTCTCGGCGGTCAGTATCAGGTTGGCGACGGAAGCAGCGTTGATCAGTGCTTCGCAGGTCACTTTGACGGGGTCAGCAATGCCGGTCGCCATCATGTCAACGACAACACCCTTGCGGGCATCGTAACCATGCCCTATAGCTGCCTGCTCCACCTGCTTTACAACGTCGGCGGGTTCAAGTCCTGAATTGCGTGCGATACATTCGAGCGGACGGCGAATCGCAGCGGCAACGATCTCGATACCGCGTCGTACGTTCCCATCCGCCGCGTCGGCCAATTCGCTGATGATCGGTCGGGACTGCAACAAGGCGGTACCTCCACCGGCGACGACACCTTCTGCAATTGCCGCGCGCGTCGCGTTAAGCGCATCTTCGATGAGCTGCACCGTGCGACGCTGCTCAACCGGTGTTGCACCACCAGCATGGATAACCGCAATTCCGCCCGCCATTTTTGCCAGGCGCTCGTTGAATTTGTCTTCTTCGATCAGCACTTCATTGAGTTCGAGCTGGCGCTTGATCTGCGCCACGCGCCCGCGAATCGCCGATTCGTCCCCACCGCCACCGGCGATGACGGTGTTGTCCCTTGAGACTGTCAGGTTTCGGGCCGTACCCAAATCACCAACGCCAGCCTGCGTAAACTGGTGCCCCAGAGATTCAACAAAGACCTTCCCGC
>CAXGUU010000125.1:0-9218 GCA_964012875.1 uncultured bacterium | reverse complement strand
ATGGTGTGCATTACGATAAAGCCGTCGCCATGCGAAGTATCCGTAAACAACAATCACCAGATACATCGCGAACAAAGCCGCGGTAAGCATCAGGCCGCGCTCGAGGTAGAGAGGAATCGACACAGCATCGATAACCAGCCAGTACAGCCAGTTTTCCAGCACCTTGCGCGTCACCATCCAGGTCGTGATGACAGCGCCGAATGTCGTAAATGAGTCGACGTAAGGCCACGCGGCACTGGTATGGCTTGCAAGCAGGTAGCCGCATATCACGGAACAAAAAACCACCCCGCCAGTTGCCGCAACATGGTAGCGCCAGCCCCAGCGATGAATTTCTGCGCCACCGCCGAGGTCGCCGCGCGACCATTGCTGCCAGCCATAGATCGCCATCAGCAGGTAGTACACATTCAGCAGCGACTCCATCACCAGGCTCACGTTCCAGAACAGCACGGTGTAGATGGCTGTGCTCAGTAAAGCACATAGCCAACACACGATTTTCTCCTGCGCGGCGAACACGAGATAAGCAACGGCCAGCAAGACTGCAATGGCCTCCCACGATGACATTGCCGTGACCTGGCCAAGCCACTCGCTCAGCATGACCTTGCGTGCCCCTTCACGACCGCATCGATCGGCGCAGATTCAGGCGCCCTCTCATGATCATAAGTAGCGCCCAGGTCAATCAAACATGAGCAACTAGAACTGCATGCCGAGTTCGACCCCATACACCCGCGGCTCCCCCCGCTGGGTATAGCGTCGGTTGACCGCGAAGCCGTCGCGCGGATCGTTGGCGAAATAAAGCCCGTGAACGTCGTATTGCGTATTCAGGAGATTCCTGGACCAGGCTCGAACCGTGACGTTCTGCCACTGATACGCGAGACTCAGGTTGAGCGAGGTGAAGCCATCGAGCTTTTCATTATGGTAATAACCGAAGAAGCTGTCGTCTTTGCCTTCTATGCTCACACTCGCGCTTAGCGCTGGCAACGCCTGCCAGCGCAGACCGAAGTAGTACTGCCAGTTGGGCGCCTTGGCCTGATCGCGATCTTCGAGCAAACGGAAATCATCAAGGTCGAGATCGAAGACCGTCATCGATTCGACATCGGTCTCAAGGTAACCAACGCGTGAAACAAGATTCAGGTTTGGTAAAAGTCGTGCGTCGAATTCGAATTCAATGCCGTAATTTTCCGCATCATCAACGTTGTCCAGCATGCCAATGAAGACGAAGGTCGTCGCATCCCAGATCCAGCTCTCCAGTTGGGCATCGTTGCGATCGGTATGGAAAAAGCCCAAGCGCACTGACAGCCGCTCATCGAAGTAGCGCCCTTTGACGCCGACTTCCTTGTTGAAAACAGTTTCAGTGTCGAACTGCCGGCGGTCATTGACGAAAGTCTGAAAACGAGTCGCGATGAACGGGAGCACAGAGGTCGCACTCGTATTCACACCGCCCGGCTTGGCGCCGCGAGCGAGCGTGGCATAGATCAGGGTGTCATCGGTCGCTGCGAACTCAATCCCCAGGTCCCCGCTCCAGAAACTTGCATTAGACTGCAAGTCGAACGCGAAAGAGTCTGCGTACTCGTCATTAAATGCCTCGCCGCGAATGCCGGCGCGCAGGCTCAGGCGGTCGGTTGCGGCGAATTGCGCCTGACCGTAGACCGCATAGCGGTGCGTTTCGTAACGGCTGGTGAACAAACCGAAACGCTGGCGTGCCATATCTTCATCACGGTGATGCGTGTACGCGCCAAGCACCCACGACCAGTCGCCATGTGAATCAAGCCAGCGCAGATCGACCGAATACTGGTCGCGCTCGCGGTCGATGGCATCAGTGCTGGTGAATTCGAAAAAAGGGTTGCAGCGAACGCCGTCGCAGAAACCACGAAACACCCAGTCCTCGTCGAAGGCGTAGGTCTCATCGCTGTCGGTGAACGTCGTGAGTACCTGAACTTCGCCGAAGCTGCCGAGAGCGTAGCGCAGACGTCCTGCAAGCGCGATGATTTCCTGATCATCCTGGCCCGGTTCGTCGCTAATCGTCGTACGCGAATTATTCAGTGAAAAGGCATCGTAGCCGTTATCTGAATCGATATAGATGGTGGTGAAATCGGCGCTCAGATCCGGGGTCAGATCCCATACCAGCCGGCCTCGGAGGCTCAACTCATCAACGTCCTGGGTGTTGTCCCGCCCGAGGAAGTCGTTGTCGATGAAGCCGTCGCGTGAATTTTGCCGGATGGCGATCCGCCCGCGCAGGCTCTCGCTCAATGGACCGCCAGCGGCGGCGCTTACAAACCAGGCATCGAGATTGCCGTACCCCGCATTGACGTCCGCCTCGAAGGTGTCTCCGGGCTGACGCCCGCGGATATTGATCATGCCGCCCAATGCACTCGCACCGAAGCGTGTTCCCTGCGGACCACGCAGAACCTCGACCTGGCTGGTATCGAACATGAGCGCGGCGGTCGCGACGTTGGATAGTTCGATGCCATCCATAACGACCCCAATTGACGGGTAGTGCTTGGGATCGGCGAACTGTTCGAGATCACCGATGCCGCGCATTTGCACGAAACGCGCGCGTGAACCGCCGACAGAAAAATTGACGTTGGGTGCGGCGGCGATGACGTCTTCAAGGTGGCGGGCAGCCCGCTCATTCGTCAGCGTCGAATCGAGTACCGTGACACTGCCGCCCGAGCGCATGAGTTGTGCGTCCCGGAAGCCAGCAGTGACGACGATTTCCTCAACGGCTTTCGTGTCGGCAGGGGCTTCTGCAGGGTCAGCGCCGAGCGCAGGAGTAGCCGCGAGTGCCGCGGCGAAAACTGTGAAAAGACGTGTGTGCATGCAAGTCTCCTTAAGAAGTTTAAAGAGACCCGGACCGATTGCGTGAAAGGTATGAACGGAGAGTCCTATCCCTACGCCGGTATTATCCGGATCAGGTTCTTGGGGTCCGTCCCTGTGGACGTCTCAGGCCTGGTGGCCACCCCCTAGGTAGCGGCGGTATTGTAATACTCTCAATGGGCGTTTGTCCCGGGCTGCGTGAAGAACTGACCTGACTCAACGGAACGTCGGCTGCCGCGTTTGCGGCGCGCAGTGTCTCGTATACTTATGGCCCGGCAACAATCGAGCACACACATGAACGTCTCTGAAGCGATGCGACGTCGCAAGACTATTCGGAATTTTCTCGACACCCCGGTCGACGACGGACTGGTCCGAGAATTGTTGGAAAAGTCCGCACGTGCGCCATCGGGCGGCAACCTGCAGCCATGGCGAATCTACGTTCTGAACGGGCCTGTTATCCCGAGATTTCTATCAAGTCTCGAACAAGACACCGCCGAAGAAACGCCCGAATACAACGTTTATCCGCCTAAGCTGAAAGATCCCTATCGCACCAGTCGCTTCAAACTTGCGGAAGAAATGTATGCGTTGCTTGGCATTCCACGCGAAGACAAACCGGCGCGGCTTGCGCACGTCGCGCGTAATTTTCGCTTTTTCGATGCGCCTGCTGCTTTCTTCTGCTTTACAGACCGCATCATGGGGCCACCTCAATGGTCGGATCTGGGCATGTTCCTGCAGAGTTTCATGCTGTTGGCGCAGGAAGCCGGACTCGACACCTGCCCCCAGGAAGCATGGGCGGCGCGACCACGAGCCGTGGCGGAATTTGTCGGTGCCCCGCAGGAACTCATGCTGTTCTGCGGCATGGCAATGGGCTATGCCAACCCGCACGCGCCGGTCAATGAGCTGGTCTCTGAACGCGAGCCGCTAGAGAACTGGGCCACATTCCTGGACTAAGCTGGCCCGAAGCATCTTGCTCTGATCGGTCGAACGCGAAACCAGCGAAACCACATGGCAGGCGAATACTCGTAATGGCTGCGAATACGTGCTGGTTCGAGTCCGTCAGGAAGTCAGACGCACAACGGTGAAGGCCGGATTTCGCTGCGGTAGCGGCGACCAGCTCGCCTTAATACGGCGTTCCGCCTTTTCGCGTAAAGGCCCATTGCCCGTCCGGCGCGAGTTCGGCTCGCAGATCGTCGACCGGATAGCGCGCCGGGTCACCTTGACTACGGTCACCAATTTCTAGGAAAACGGCATCGTGCGCCTCGCGGTTGACCAATTGATGGGCCGCGCCGGTGCCGGCCCGGAATCCCGCTCACATACCGGGCTCCAACCGTTGCTCGCCGTTGTCAGTCACCAGGGTCGGATTGCCTGCCAGCACATAGATAAACTCATCTTGTACCGTATGGGCATGAAGCAGGGCGGAGACACTCCCCGGCGCCAGAGTTGTCCGATTGACGCCGAAATTCGTCAGCTCAAACGGCGCGCTCAGCGCGCCGCTTGCTGCGGCCCGACATCCTCTACGCGAAGAGTTCCGGGTAGTTGGACGGCCTCGTTCGCACTGCAACCTCAGCCGCGACGATAGCGGCGCCAGACAATTTCCTGCTCATATTGACGTAAATACCCCTCGGTCCCGACTACCCCGGACCTTAGGTCGAATAACCCGGCGGTGGAAGTACAATACCATCACAACATTGCTGAACGATATTTACGACGCTCTCAGTCAAGGCGATAGACATGCAAACTCATTTCTCCGACGACGACCTGACCTTCCGCGACGAGGTCCGCGAATTTTTCTCCGAAAACTTCACTGCTGAACTCGGTGAACGCATCGGCGACATGAAAACCTACCGCGAAGCCATCATCGAATGGCAGAAGATCCTGCATCAAAAAGGCTGGATCGCGCCCAGCTGGCCGGTTGAGCACGGCGGCACCGGCTGGTCGGACACACAAAAGTTCATTTATGAAAACGTACGCGCCGGCATGGGCGTACCCGACGTCAATCCGTTCGGCCTGAAAATGGTCGCACCGGTAATCTACACCTTTGGCAATGACGAGCAGAAAGCACAGTTTCTGCCCCGTATTCTGGCCAGCGACGATTTATGGTGTCAGGGCTATTCAGAGCCGGGTGCAGGTTCAGATTTGGCGAAATTAAAGACCCGGGCCGTTCGCGACGGCGACGAGTACGTCATCAACGGGGCCAAGATCTGGACGACCTATGCGCATATTGCCGATTGGATGTTTTGTCTTGTGCGGACCAATCCCGACGCAGAGAAACCGCAACAGGGGATCTCTTTTGTGCTCATCGACATGAAGACGCTGGGCATCAAGGTCAATCCCATCATCAGTCTCGATGGCCGCCATACCCTGAACGAAGTCCATTTCGACGATGTGCGCGTGCCCATTGCCAACCTCATCGGCGAAGAAAACAAAGGCTGGACCTACGCCAAGGCGTTGCTCGCGCACGAGCGCAATGCCATTGCCGGCGTTGCCGACAGCAAACGCGAGCTCGCAGTGGTTAAAACACACGCCAGCAACGAGCTCGTTAATGGCCGCCCAATGACTGAGGATCCGGCCTTTCAGCGACGTTTCGCTGAAATAGAAACGGAGCTGATGGCGCTTGAATACACCGAGCTTCGCGTACTCGCGACGCTGTCCCAGGGCGGCTCGCCGGGTGCCGAATCATCGATTCTTAAGATCAAGGGCACTGAGCTTCAGCAGGCCATCCAAACACTCATGATGGACGTAGCTGGTGTCTACGGTGGGATTACCGCGAGCGAGGCGAGTTCAGAAGAGCTCGATCACAGCTTTCATCACAAGGCGCGCCTGCGCTACATGTACGGACGCGCCTCGACCATCTACGGCGGTTCGAATGAAATCCAGAAGAACATCATTGCCAAGGCCATTCTTGGCCTTTAGGAAACCGGGGAACTACGGGTAGCAAACATGGACTTTTCTCTCAGCGAAGAGCAAACGCTGTTACAGGACAGCGTCGTGCGGTACGTCACAAACAACTACGACTTTCGCGAACGCCAGGCGACAGTTGCCACTGAACGCGGATTTAGCGACGCGCACTGGCAACAGTTTGCCGAACTGGGGTGGCTGGGCGTACCGCTGCCGGAAGACTGCGGTGGCTTTGGTGGTCGAATCGAAGATACCGCGGTTATTTGCGAAGCGCTGGGTAGCGGACTGGTCGTCGAACCCTACCTGGCGACCATACTCCTGGCAGGACGTTCGCTGGCCACAGGCGGGCGCACCCAGCTTGTCAGCGACATCATCGAAGGTAAGACCCAAGGCGCCCTGGCGGCACTGGAACGGCAGAGCCGGCAAAATTTTTATGACGTTGCGACTCAGGCGAAATCGGTCGATGGCGGCTACGTACTCAACGGCAGCAAAGCGCTGGTACTGAACGGTCCTGCTGCCGACGTGCTGATCGTCACAGCAAGAACTTCCGGTACAAATCTCGACCGCGCAGGTGTCAGCCTGTTTGAATTACCGGCCGACGGCAACGGTGTGACCCGCCACGCCATCCGACTCATGGACGGCAGTCAGGCCGCGAACGTCGTCCTCGACAATGCCGAAGTCGGAGCAGACCGGCTCATCGGCGATGTCGATCGCGCTTTCGAGGTGCTCGACCCGGTAATCGCGGAAGCCACCATCGGCGTCTGCGCGGAAGCTGTGGGAATCATTGATGCGCTGTGCGAGAAAACCATCGAGCACGCACGGACACGCAATCAGTTTGGCGTCGCCATCGGCAGCTTTCAGGCACTGCAGCACCGCATGGTCGACATGCTGATGGCCAAAGAGCAGGCCCGCTCGATGCTGTATCGCGGGGTCTGTGAGTACCAACAGGCCGATCCTGTATACCGCGAAACGCTGGCGGCCATGAAGGCAGTTGTCGGGCGCCACGGGCGCCACGTTGGAGAAGAGGCCATCCAGCTCCACGGTGGCATGGGCATGACCGACGAGCTGGATATCGGACATTACGTCAAACGACTGATGGTCCTGAATCAGCTTTTCGGCGATATCGATGCGAGCCTCGATACATTTGCCGGAACGCGCTACGCCGCGTAGCCAGCTTTCGAGCACGGTACTCCTGCCGTGCAGCTGTCTTGGCTACACTTTATCGGGTAGCCGGGATGAGGTTTTAGCCGATGAAGTTGTCCGTAAACGGCCAGGATCGTGATGTACCCAACAGCGAAGACGCGCCCCTGTTGTGGGTGCTGCGCGATGAACTGAAACTCACCGGGACCAAGTTTGGTTGCGGTATTGCGCAATGTGGGGCCTGCACGGTGTGGCTCGACGGTAGACCCGTACGAGCCTGCATTACGCCTTTGTCAGCAGTCGGCGACGCCGCCGTCACCACTATCGAAGGGCTCAAAGGCGAAGTTGCCGAAGCGGTAAAAACCGCTTGGATCGATCTTGACGTCGCTCAATGCGGTTACTGTCAGCCGGGCCAGATCATGTCGGCCACTGCGCTGCTGACTAAAAACGCCGGCCCCGATCAGCGCGCGATCGAACACGCCATGAACGGTAACCTCTGTCGTTGTGCAACCTATGAACGCATTCGTCTTGCGATACGACAGGCGAGCGAGTCACTGGCATGAGCACCCACAAACTCTCGCGCCGGGAATTTCTGAGACATGGCCTCGTCGCGTCGCAGGGCTTGGTTCTGGGTATCAGTTTCGGGCCGCAAATCGCGACAGCGGTGGAAAAAGACCGGGCCAGCAGCGCGCAAACCCCACTCAACGCCTTCGTGCGCATCGCGCCCGACAACACCGTCACCGTGATCGTCAAACATATCGAATTCGGCCAGGGCACCTTTACCGGGCTGCCCACTGTCGTGGCCGATGAGCTTGATGCCGACTGGGCCCAGATCCGGGCCGAAGGCGCGCCCGCTGACCCGGAAACTTACGGCAACCTCAACTGGGGCGGCAGCCAGGGCACCGGTGGCAGCTCGTCGATGAATAATTCGTTTACCCAGCTGCGCCGCGCAGGGGCGACCGCCCGGGCAATGCTGGTCGCCGCCGCGGCTGAACAATGGCAGGTTAATCCGGGCGAGATCGCGGTTCAGCGTGGGGTCTTGCGGCACGCGAAAAGCAGCCGTCAAGCCAGCTTCGGCGAACTCGCCGAAGCGGCTGCCAAACAATCCTTGCCGAAAAATGTCGCCCTGAAGTCGCCTGATGAATTTATCTATATCGGGCGCGATCGTCCGCGCATCGACCAGGCCGAAAAAATCACCGGGCGTGCCGTCTACACACAGGATTTTCTGCTGCCGGGGATGCTGACCGCAGTTGTTCTGCACCCGCCGCGATTTGGTGGCCAGGTTGGCAAAATAGAAAGCGGACAGGCTGAATCGATGCCCGGCGTCAGAAAAATTGTGTCGCTGCCGAGCGGTGTCGCCGTAGTCGCCGACAACTTCTGGGCAGCAAGATTAGCGCGCGAGGAGCTCAAGGTCGAATGGGACGACAGTCGCGCATCCCGGGTCGGCACTGATGAGTTGCGCACGAGGTTCCGCACGCTCGCGACCAAGCCCGGGCTGGTCGCGACTAACCGTGGCGCTGCCGAACGGGCGCTTGACAACGCCACCGCAGTGCTCGAGTCGGAATACGAGTTTCCGTATCTCGCCCACGCTTCAATGGAACCGATGAATTGCGTGGCGCGTATTCGCGATGGCGGATGCGAGATGTGGTACGGCGTGCAGTCACAGAGTCGGGACCTGAAAAACGTGAGTCAGGCGCTGGGTATTCCCACGGACCAGATCACACTCAATATGCTCTATGCCGGCGGTTCGTTCGGGCGGCGTGCACACGGGCAATCCGATTTTGTCGTCGAGGGAGCGCTCATCGCACAAGCTCTGGACGGCATCCCTGTCAAACTCGTATGGACGCGCGAAGACGACATGCGCGGTGGCGCCTACCGCCCGTTTTCAATTCATCGGTTGCGCGGTTCAGTGTCCGGGGACGGACGCATTGATGCCTGGGATCACCGCATCGTCGGCCAATCCATCCTGAGGGATGCCGGTTTCAACCTGCCCGAAGACCGCATCGATAAAACCCTCATCGAGGGCGCCGCCAACCTGCCTTATGACATTCCCAATCTGCACGTCGACGTGCACCAGCCGTCTGCGGCTGTACCCGTGTTGTGGTGGCGCTCGGTCGGGCACACGCAAAACGCGTTTTCGACCGAAGTTTTTTTTGATGAACTGGCACATGCCGCCGGACGCGATCCACTCGAACTGCGCCTGGCGCTGTTAGCAGATGATCCGCGTCGACGCACGGTACTTGAAATGGCGGCGGCAGCGGCCGACTGGGGTACGCCGCTGCCGGCTGGACGCGGACGTGGCATTGCCGTCCATTACAGTTTCAAGACCTGGGTGGCCGAGGTCGCCGAGGTCACCGTGAAAGACG
>CAXGUU010000124.1:0-9298 GCA_964012875.1 uncultured bacterium | reverse complement strand
CTGTACCGACAGACACACCGAGCCCCACACTTAAACCCAGCGATACACCCACGACGCCCCTCCATTCCGTCACCGAACCCGCTGCAGAAACTATTCAACCTGCAGTAGCGAGTACCGCCACAAAGATTTCGATCACTACGGACGTGTTTGACGTTACGCTGTCCACCCAAGGTGGGTCGATCATAGCGGCCAAGTTACTCGACTACCCCTACGAACTGAAGGCGCCTGATATTCCGATCCAGTTGATGGGCGAAAGCCCCGGCCGGATCTACGTTTACCAAGGTGGACTAGCGGGCAAAGGTGAACTGCCGACGCATCATTCGATCTACACCACGGGCCGGTCGCACTATGAACTTGCCGACGATGCCGACCAGCTTGTGGTCACTTTAGAGCACCGCACGCCTGCAGACGTTATTGTCGAAAAGCGTTATCGCTTCCAGCGCGACAGCTATCTGGTCGACGTTGAATACGCCGTTAAAAATCGATCCGGTGAATCCATTCGCGCGCACCAGTACGAACAACTCAAGCGCAACGAAGAATCATCTCGTGATGGACTAGTTTACACCTTCACCGGTCCTGTGCTCTCAACGCCTGAAAGTAGGTTTGAGAAATACGATCTCGATGATTTCACCGAGCTGCCACTTGACGTCACCGCCACCGAGTCGTGGGTTGGCATTATTCAGCATTACTTCGTCTCAGCCTTGCTACCACCGGCGAGCGCGCCTACAAACTTCTATTCCAAAGTTGTCAGCCCCACCGTCTATATCGTTGGTTTCCTGACCGATGGCGCAGACATCGCTGCCGGCGCTGAACATAATTTTTCGAGTCGCATTTATATCGGTCCGAAACGTCACGATCGTCTGAGCGTGGTCGCGCCGGGTCTCGAACTTGCCGTGGACTACGGCATGCTGTGGTTCATCGCCAAACCGCTGTTCGTATTGCTGACCCTGATTTTCGACCAGACCGGCAATTGGGGTTTTGCCATCATCATCCTGACGATCCTGCTGAAACTGTTCTTTTATCCACTTTCTGCAGCCGGGTACCGGTCGATGGCCAATATGCGGCGCGTGCAGCCACGAATGCTGGCGCTGAAAGATCGTTTCGGCGACGACCGCGCTGCGCTCAACCAAGCGATGATGAAGCTCTACAAGGAAGAGAAAATCAATCCCCTTGGCGGCTGTCTGCCGATCCTGATTCAGGTCCCGGTATTCATAGCACTTTACTGGGTTTTACTGGAAAGCGTTGAAATGCGCCAGGCGCCCTTCCTTGCCTGGATCGATGATTTATCGGCCAAGGACCCGTGGTTTGTACTGCCCCTGCTTATGGGGATCAGCATGTGGGTGCAGCAGAAACTGAATCCTGCGCCGCTCGATCCGGTGCAGGCCAAAGTCATGCAGTTCCTGCCTTATATCTTTACGATATTCTTCGCGTTCTTTCCGTCCGGCCTCGTGCTTTACTGGCTGGTCAATAACATCCTCTCAATCGCCCAGCAGTGGCGCATCACTACCGTGATTGAACGATCCGGCCAATGATGCCCGCGCTGATCGCGTACGATTAGCGCAACGACCATTTCGGGGAAATTGCTGCCCTGACCGCTGCGGGCAACACGGAACATGAGCCGCGAGACTATCGTCGCCCTTTCGACGCCGCCTGGCCGCGGCGGCATTGCTATCGTGCGCACGAGCGGTGACGATGCTGCAGCAATTGCTGAACAACTGAGTGGCCGGGTGCCTGTACCACGGTTCGCGCAATTCACAGCCTTTAAATCATCCACCGGCGAGCTTCTCGATGAAGGCGTGATGGTCTATTACGAATCACCCCATTCCTATACCGGTGATGACCTCGTCGAATTTCAGATTCACGGCAATCCATTCATCGTCGAACAACTTATCGCTGCGATTACAGAACACGGCGCCCGTATTGCGCGTCCCGGTGAATTTACCGAGCGTGCGTTCCTAGCCGGAAAACTGGATTTGAACCAGGCCGAAGCCGTGGCCGATTTAATTGCCGGGCAATCCCAGCGTGCGGTGCGCTCTGCCCAGCGGACCCTTAAGGGTGAATTTGGTCACGCGGTCGCTGCCATGATCGATGCCATCCATGAAGCACGCGCTGCGTTGGAAGCTCAGATTGATTTTGCTGATGATGTCGTCGCCGGTGATTTCGCGGCGAGCGAACGTGAAGCGCGTGCACGCTTAACCGCCGCATTGAATAGACTGCTACAGCGAGCGAGCAGTGGTGCGTCTCTCGCTGAAGGGGCCAATATCGCCATCGTCGGCGCGCCGAACGTTGGCAAGTCATCATTGCTGAACCGCTTTGCCGCAAGCGACCGTGCCATTGTGGCTGCGACAGCCGGGACGACCCGCGACCTTATTGATTGCGATGTTCTGATCAACGACATCCCTGTGCGCGTGGTTGACACCGCGGGCTTACGTCAATCACCGGACGAGATCGAAGTCGAAGGCATGCGGCGGGCTCGCGGTGCCGCCGACGTGGCGGATTTGACTCTATTAGTCACCGAGAATCAGTCGCCCGAACCGCGATCAAGTTATATTCACGAACTGAGGGCGATGACATCCTTTGAAGACTATGACGCCGCCGCCGAGCTCCTGGTTATACACAACAAAATAGATCAGTGTGATGAAGCGGCCCGTAGCGAAACCTGGGATGGCGTCCGACATGTCTGGGTTTCGGCATTGACCGGTGCCGGCATAGCTGAACTTGGCAACGTGATTTCAATCAGCCTTGGTATCGAACCAACGGGTGAAAATGAAATCATGGCTCACGGCCGGCACCTGCACGCCCTGCGCAAAACACTCGACACCCTCGAACGTATCGGTCAGAGCGCCGCGCACGGACAACTTGATCTGGTGGCTGAGCATTACCGCCATGCCAGCCGTCACCTGGAAGCCATCAGCGGGCGCTACGCAACCGAAGATATGCTCGGTGATATTTTCTCCCGTTTTTGTATCGGTAAATAGCCGGCGTCACCCGAGCCTTCGATTGCCATGCCGCGTAACCTGGTCATTACTTTAAGCAACATCGGTGATCTGGTGATGACGACACCGGTGCTCGAAGCGCTGCACCAGCGCTACCCGGCTGCGCCTATCGATGTCATCGCCGACCGGCGCTCGTCGGCATTGCTGCAAGCGACGCCTTACATCGGCGATATCTTCCACCGCGATAAGCGCGCCGGCTGGTCTCATCAGCTCAGCTGGTTGCGACGATTGCGTGAACGCCGATATGACGCCATCGTCGATCTGCGCACCCCGTTCCTGCCGTGGCTGCTGCGCGCTAACAAGCGCATGACCAAACCCAGGCGGTCGCGCAGCACCCACGCCGTCGAGCAACATTTCGACGCAATCAGGCCGCTGACCAGTGACATTCCGCCGGGTCCGTGCAAACTCTACCTGGGTGACGCGCAGCGTCAGCGTGCCAGCGAATTATTGCGGGCGCTGCCGGGCCAACGTTGGCTCGCCATCGGCCCTGGCGCCAACTGGCCAGGTAAACGCTGGGCGCCGAAGCACTACCAGCAACTCGTGGCCGCGCTGGCGAACGAGTTTGACGCCGTCATCGTGCTCGGCAGCGGCGATGATCTTGACCAACCTTTCGATACGGCCACGCTGGCGCTACCGGCACTGGATTTGATCGGTGTGACCGACCTGCAAACTGTCGCCGCCGTGCTGGCGAAGATGCGTGCTTTCGTTGGCAACGACTCGGGCATCGGACATATCGCAACTGCCGTTGCCTGCCCGGTCGTCACAGTTTTCGGCCCCGGCGAACCACGTCGCTACCGACCCTGGGGCCGACACGCCAGCGTGGTAGAAGCACCGGGCCAGGATCTCGCCGTGCTCAGCGCTGAACCGGTCGCCGAAGCTGTTACGAAAATGCTGGTGCCCGACTGAGATGCGTATTGCCCAAATCATGCTGGCCAAGCGATTCGGTGGTGCTGAGCGGTCTTTCGTCGACATCTCCCGGGCACTGGTCGCACGCGGGCACGAAGTCCTCGCCATTTGTCAGCCCGGCAGTCAGGCAGCGGAGAAACTCCGGACGGCCGGCGTCCACTGCCAGCCGGTGCGCTGCCTCGGCAGTTGGGATCTGCTGGCGAAGCACACCATCAAGAGTCGCCTGGGCAGCTTCAATCCGGAACTCGTTCACTGCCACCTGGCCCGCGCTTCGCATCTCGGTGGCCCGGCAGCCCACAGCCTGGGTATCCCGACCGTTGCAAAGACCCACAACCTTGTTCAACTAAAATATTATCGACACATCGACCACTTGGTGCCCACGACCAGTGCCCAGGTAAATCATCTGGAACGGGCCGGTATCGATCCGGCACGAATTACCCGAATACCCAACTTCACCGCGGTGACCGGTCATACGCCAACCGCCAACGGCGCGCCGCCCTTTCGTATCGCGGCGCTCGGGCGCTACGTCAGAAAAAAGGGTTTTGACCTGTTGATCGATGCCGCCTGGCAGCTTCAGGCAGACGGCATTGAATTTCGCGTGGATATCGCCGGCGACGGACCGGAACGCCGGCCGCTCGAAGCACAAATTCAGGCGCGGGGTTTGAGCGACTGTGTGCGCCTGAACGGTTGGTGCGACGATGTCGGCGAATTTCTGAACGATGCCGACCTCCTGGTTGTGCCGTCACGCGCCGAACCGTTTGGCATCGTCGTAATCGAAGCCATGGCGCTCAAGGTCCCTGTCCTTGCGACACGCACCCAGGGGCCAATTGAAATCCTCGATGACGCATGCGGTTACCTGTGTGAGACGGACGATCACGCTATGCTTGCAAGCGCAATCAAAAGCGCTTTGCAGGATCCGCAGCGCGTGGACAAAGTTGCCTCTGCGTGGCGGCGTCACAATTCGCTTTACAGTGAATCCGCCGTCGTGTCAGCGTACGAAACGCTGTACGGACATTTGATCAAGCGGTAAGTAATCCGGCGTTGGACAGGCGCTCGACGACGGTCTCCGCGCTCAACAGATCGAGGCCATTGGCACCGTTGCGAGCAGTGAGATCACCATCGTAGCCGGGCCCGGTCAATACGTGCTCACGTTGCCCGAGCGCGTGATTGCGGCGCCAATCGCTGGGTCCGAACAAGCCGAAAACCGCAATGCCGCTAGCCGCCAGCGCATGCATCGGACCGGAGTCATTCGTCACGGCGAAACGTGCATGCCGGCCGAGTTCCGTCAGCCCGATCATATCGAACGCAGCCGTCGCATCGATGCCACCCGCTGCCGCGAGGCGCTGGTTGAGCTCATGCTCCTCGGGGCCGCCGATCCAAACAACCTCGAGCCCGCGTGCTCGCAAAACCCGGGCCAGTTCGGCAAACCGCGGCCAGCGCTTGAGCGGCCTGAGCTCACTCGCGCCGGCATGCAGGATGCAAAACGGTGTTCGGGTCAAACCCACTGCCTCGCGCCAGTCGGCGATAAACTGTTGCGTCTCGGTACTCGCTGGTAACTGCGGCAGCGTCGCTGACACCGGCACTCCGGCGCTTTCCAACACCCGGCAATAACGTTTAAAGATATGCTCGTCGCGGTCCCATGGTTGTGCTGGGTGCAGCGTGTAGGGCCAGTGGGTGTGATTGCCGACGCGTTCGGGGATTGATGCCAGGGCACATAACCAGCGGGTTCGGTCGTTGCTTTGCAAATCATAGACGCGTCTGAAGCGTCCGCGACGCAAGTACTGCAACATTGCCAACGTGTTTCGCAGGCCGTGCCGGTCCATGCCGTGGACGTTCAGGTTCTCCCGCTCGCCGAACAAGGTGGCGAAACGCGGCGAGGTCAGAACCGTCACGCGATCTTCTGCATGGTGCCTGCAAATCGCTTCCACCAGTGCAGTTGCCATGATGACATCGCCCAGAGCACCAAGTTTGATAATAAGAATACGTTGCATGCTGTGTTACTGTGCGCACGGTTTCTAATCAGCCGTCAATGAATCCGAGCGCCGGCATAGGTTAACAGGCCTTTGAAGGTCGGAACCGAGAAGTGATGTCAGATATATAGGCGCTGGCTTCGGCGTCTGAAAACCATAGATTCAACGCTCTGCCCAATACGACTGTAAAGCGCTTTGGCGACAGCCTGGTCGTTCGGCGGGAATCCCAAAGCCGATGAAAATCGATCGCGTCCTCATCATCAACCTAAAAAGCCTGCCAGCGTGGCATCTCGATCTTGCAACGGGTTTCGGCCAGCTTGGTCGCAACGCAGAAGTCTTCATCACGACACCGCAAACGGTGGTCGAGCGGTTCGAGAAAAGTGTTCTGGGCAAAAAGTGGTTCCGGTCACCTGCTGTGCTATCACGCCTGGTCAAACACTGTCACGCTTTCCGGCCGCAGGCCATTATATTTCTCGGCATGTTTGTTCTGCCGACCGAAACGGTTGAGCGGCTGCGGAGTGCGTTAAAGGATTTGCCGCTCTTATGCGGGTGGGTCTGCGATTGCTTCCGCGAGCCGCAGTTTGAGCCCTTTGTCCGCGCCGATCACGTGTTCTATTTTGATACCTTTCTTGAACGCGTGTTGCCGCAGCATTACCCCGACCAAAGTCAATGCACTTATCTGCCACTGGCCGCCAACCCCGATCGCTACCGACCGATCGTCACTGTGCCCTTCAATCAAGCCTTGTTATTCGTCGGCAACGTGTCGGCTAATCGAGCGGCGCTCCTGTCGAAGTTGTCACCCGCCATTAAGATGGAAGTGCATGGGCCTAACGCGGCAGGACGCACATACAACCGCCGTCGCAAACTCAACAGCGATCAGATCAACAACCTGTATAACAGTCACGCGGCGGTACTGAACATCAATCAATCGCCGAACACGGAGCACGGCGCCAATCTTCGGGTGTTTGAAGCCACAGCTGCAGGCGCGCCGCTGTTGACGCAGGCGTGCGACGATTTGGCAGCGCTCTATGAACCCAATGTGGAAGTCTTGCCCTGGTCATCCACCGATGACGTCGTTACGGCATACCAGGCGCTGGTTGCTAATGGGAAGCGTACGCGCGAGATGGGCGCCGCCGGCCGTCGTCGGACCCTGGCCGAGCATACGTTCAAACATCGCGCCGCAAGCATACTGAAAACCTTAGAATCCTGACCTGACCGAAAGCATCCACGACTACGGAAAAAGCACCGCCGAACTTTCTGGTGAATACATCTTCCATCGACACTCGACTTTCGCCACTGGCGTACGCGTGGTATTCGCGCAAACGCGAATGGACTAGCCTGTCCTTCCGGCGCCATCGTCAGTTTGATGTCTTCTTCGTCACCATGCACCAGAGCGGCACCCATTGGCTGAAGTACCTGGTGACGCTGACGCTGGTGAAAGATCGCGGCCTGCCCGAACCCCGGAGCATCAGTGACAACATCGCCATTGGTGGACCCAGAGAACGCGAACCTTATGTACAGCAGCCGCGCCTCGGACAGAGCCACACGATTGCCAGCCCGCTACTGAAAAGCGCTATCAGGTGGACGCCCGAACGCTATCCGCGTTATGTCATCCTGGTGCGCGATATCCGAGATGTACTGCTCGCCCACTATCGTAAGTGGCAGGAACGTTACGGCTGCGGTTTCAGTGAATACCTGCGCGGCGACGTGACCCACCGGCGATTCGAAAAAGACGTCTGGTGGGACTTTCGTTTTTTGAACGCCTGGGGTGCGATACACGCGCGCTTTCCCGATCGCGTCTCGGTCATCCATTACGAATCACTGGTCGGTGACACGCCGGGTGTCCTGAACAGGCTGATTGATTTCGCCGGCATTGAACTCGACGACCGACCCGCCGCGATCGCGTACGCCATCGACGGTGCTGATAAAGAACGCATGGCGGCGAAAGATGAACAGCCCTATGGCATGAGTGTGGTCAATCATGATCGGCGCTCGTGGGCAGACTGGTATGCCGAGCCGGATCGGGCCTGGCTTCGGGAAACGTGCCAGCGTTACCTCAAATTTCCTTTCGGGTACGACTATGAACGCTGGCCCTGACGTTGTCGCCGCAAAACCGTGCGCGGTGTGTGAAGCCCGAGAGTCCCGGCTGTTTGCCGAAATCGACGGCTGGTCCTACCAGCAGTGCAGCCGTTGTGCCTTCGTGTTCGTGGTTCCCATGCCAGCCCAGGACGAACTGAACACTCTCTACCAGGGCGACGAAAAACCCGGCGGTTGCGAGAGCGACGCCGCTGAGCAGCATCCCGAGGCCGGGACTCATGACCAGGGCTATCCAAAGGCGCGGTCACGCCATCGCCGTGCCTTACTGCGCAGTCTTCGGCTGTGGCCCCTGTTGTGGCACAAGCGCGTGATCGATGTCGGTTGCGGCGGCGGATTCATGGCTGGGGCCTTTCAGCGATTCGGCGCAGATGCCAGTGGTCTCGATATCGATCGTCAGGCGATTCGTTACGCGCGAGCGCGCTATCCGAAATGCAATTTCTACTGCCAGTCATTTGAAGACTTCGAAGTCGATCGACCCTACGACTTCGTCTACTCCTCGGAGCTCATTGAACATGTCGCGCGACTCGACAATTACATGGACTTGATTCGTCGCCTGACGCACGCAGGCAGTCATGTCCTGATCACGACCCCCGACCTCGGCAGCCCACGGGTACCCACGCCCGTCACTGACTGGGACGTATTCGGGCCGCCCTATCATGTACAGTTTTTCGACCGTGACAACCTGGCCCTGTTGTTTGAGCGCGCGGGCTTTAGTGAAGTCCGGGTTTATGGGGATAAGAAGGCGGGGCTTAAAATGCTGTTCCGCCGGTGTAAAAGCACCTGAAAAACGCCTGCGCTACGCTCTGGCGGTGTTGCGTACCGTTCTGCGATGCTCACTTATTTGCATAAGCTGCGCTTCTCGAACGGCACGCGCCTTGCCAGTGTATATGCCCGCTCATTTTTCAGGCGCTTTAACGGCGACGCCTAAAAATTGGCTGCGCCGCCGGCTGGTTGTGTTGTGCACGGCTTTGCGATGTTCGATCAGTCGCTGGGTGCTTCCATCAGCGATTCGTAGAGTGCGAGGGTTGATGACTGCATGCGTGCATTCGAATACGGGTGTTCACGTGGCACCGGCCAGGGTGATGTCATCAGCTCTTTGACTTTTTTGACTGCCGCGTCGATGTCGCCGGCCGGCACCAGTCCCCGTGGTTGCACGGTGCGCAGAATCTCACCCGTACCGCCATGCTCGTAGCCAATTACGGGGGTGCCGAGTGCAAGCGCTTCGATGGTTGTACGGCCGAATGCTTCGGGCTCTGTGGTCAACGACATTGCGCAATCGCAGACTGAAAGAATTTCGCGCAGGTCATTGCGGTGGCCCAAGAACGCCAC
>CAXGUU010000123.1:0-9439 GCA_964012875.1 uncultured bacterium | reverse complement strand
CGTGTTGCCGCAAAGACCGCCCGGTACCGAGGACATGAGCGAAGACGAGCTGGCGGCCCTGGTTTCACGTGATGCCATGATCGGCGTCACTCAGGTTGCGGTTAACTAGGCATCGATGAAGCCCCGAGAAGACGTATCCCAGATGCCGGGCATGGCCGGCTTACCCCGGCGCAGTGGTGAATTGGTTTTCCACGACGACTGGGAGCGTAAAGCGTTCGCGATTGCGGTAACCCTGTGCGAGCAGGGGCACTATCCATGGGAGCAGTTTCGTGATCTATTGATCGCTGAAATCAATGCTACTGGCGAGTCCCCGGAACACCCTGACCCGGAAGCGCCGGGCTACTACGAACACTGGTTGGCGTCACTGGAAAAGGTATTGCGGGACTGCGGCATCAGTGATGACGCCGGGCTCACTTAGCCGGGGCGCACCGCGGCGGTCGGCAGGTTCGCGAGGCGATCCATTTCCTCATTGGTAAACAGCTCCGGGTCGTCCAGGAATTCCAGCATCATCGGAGTGGCGTCGAAACCCCAGAACAGACGGCCATCAATACTGAATGTCGGAACACCGTAGACCCCGGCGGAAATGGCCTGCTCGGTATTCTCCCGCAGCCTGGTTTTGACTTTGGGTGCGCTGATCAGGGCCGCCGTATCGCTAACGTCCAGCCGCTTGGCCAGATTCGCGAATCCGCTTTCGGTGGTGACATCGCCACCTTCACCCCAGACATAGTCGAATATCGTGCCCACCGCCTCCGGCGTCGCATCCAGAGCAATAGCAAGGCGCAGAATGCCCAGGGGGTTAAAGGGGTGCGCCGGCGGCGTACGGAAAGGGACGCCAAGTTTGTGTGCATGCCAGTGTGAGTATTGGTAGGTCTGCACGCGTTTGGCCGGTATTTCAGCCGGTCCCTTGTGTTCCCACTGGTTTAGTAAACCGGCGAAAAGTACCGGATGCAGGCTAACAGTGAGATCGCCCGGCAGTTGGTGAAAGTGTTTGAACTGCAGGTAAGCAAAGGGCGAAATGAAATCGAAATACCAATCGGCGTGACGCGCCATCCAAGCATCCTCATCGGTGTGCCGGAAATGATACGCAAAGCGCTATGCGCCGTCATCGTGGAGATGTGGCCGCGAGCGCGTATACTGCGGAGGAACTTAACCGGGCCAGATGCCGCGAGGGCACGCTATGAGCATTGGCACGATGGCGCTGATCGTTGTTCTGGGCACGACAACCATGTGGTTCCGACGCGCCTTCCAGATTCGAATTCCTGCCAACCCGTACTGGTTCGCGAGATTCTGGGGGGCGGGCCTGGTACTGGGCCTGCTTGCACTGATGACCGGCTCGGGCAGCGCGGCGGGTGGCTGGGCCGCGGCGTTTGGCGGTTTGTTCCTGTATTTCTTGTTTACCGGATCACAAAAAAACCAGACGACTTTGAGCATCAGTGATGCCATGCCTGCGTTCACCGCGGTGGACGACGATGGTGAGGTTTTCGACAGCGCGGCGCTGGCCGGAACGCCCGTGCTGCTCAAGTTTTTTCGCGGTCACTGGTGACCCTACTGCATCGCCGAGTTACGGCGATGGGAAACATTGCGACCGGCCCTGGAAGAAGCGGGCATTCGGTTTGTTACGGCCTCAACCGACACTGCCGGAGAAATCAAGGGCGGTCGCGGCATGCACGGCCTTAAGGCCACGATGCTGGCTGATCCGAAGGGCGATTTGATCAACCAGTTTGGCGTTCGTAACGAAGGCTTCAACAACTTTCGTATTCCTGGCCGACCCGTGTTGCCGGTGCCAACGACCATGTTGGTCGACAGTAATGGCGTGATCGTCTGGATAGACCAAACCGACAATTACACGCGCCGATCAGACCCCATCGTTATCGAAGCTGCTATCAAGGCGCATTTGCCCGAGCTGTCCCTGCCCGAACTCGCGACCACCACCTAGCGCCCCGTCACTCGTCTGCTCATCGCATTTTAGGCGCGCGGAATCCGGCGGCTTCGGCGGCAGCTGTCGTTTCGAAGCAGCGATCACCTTCGGCGTGGTGGATTTTCACCTGCGCGTAGTGCGGGCTTTGCCGGGTGTGATAGATGCGAGCGCCGTGGCGGTTGACGTTGCCTTTCACCACGCAATGCGCGTCGGCTGTCCGCTGTTGCGCTCGCCATTCCCAGGGCGGGACGAAATTGCTGTCCCACACGCCTCGCCGCTGTTGGCGGGCCACTTCTTCCTCTGAAACGTAACGCGTACTGTGGTGACGATAGGCAAGCGCCATGCCGACCTCAACCATTGTCGCGTTGATATTGAGATCGTCGCGATGGCAAGTTGCGACCACCCGTTCGTAGCGATCGCGCTCGTGCTCAGCGCAAACGATGATTTTGCGAGCAGTCAGCATCTGCAGGGTTTCTGCGGCCGCCTGACCACAACGCCATTGCTGTCCTTTAACTTCGCAGTTCTGACGTCCTTCCGGTGCATCAATACCGTGCAGCCTCACTTCGGTCTCACCAACGACGAGGCTGTCGCCGTCGATGATCGTCGCGCGGCCTTCCATAGCCGCGACACCGGGCGGCGTAAGCAACAGCGCGAGCAGGCTGAGCTGGCTACCAATGCCCGCAACGGCGCTGGCGGCAGCATTTGCCTTTTGCCGACATGTCGCGCGTACCATAGGCCTTGCGCAATTCAAACGCCGAAAGCGGTTGCGCTCAGTCAGTATCAACAGGCTGCCGCGGCGCTCAGCCGTTGTTTAAATCGAAGTAGGTTTCAGCGCCCGCTGCGTCGAGTGTTTGTTGTTGTGCTTCAATTAGCTCGCCGAGCAGCGGTATAAGCTTCGTTTGCATCGTTTTGCGCAGGAATTTCTGCACCTGAGGTGAGTCATGGAAGGTGGTTACGCCCCGCTACATTATACGGCAGGCCACTGCGGGAGCGAGCGAGTTAACCCCGCGGTCGAGCGCATGGCCGACAATGTTCGAAAGCCTGACGTCGAGCTGGAAGAAAGCCCTTTTTGAAGCGCTCTTCCGCACTGTGCCCCAGCGCCGCAATGATTGCTTGCTGCTTGTCATCCTGCTCCGCCGTTAACTTTGTTTCGACCATGTCGGCTTTGGCAGATGCTGCCTGAACGACGGCCAGGCTGAGTTCCTGTGTTTCGTCCATGTCGGTCGCTTCGGTGAAGCCCTGCAGGAAATCGTGTTCAATGGTTCGCCCGATGTGGGGTGCGTGGGCGTCGATGCTGTCAGCATCGGCCATCAGTAAGTGTTTCAGAGCGTGATCTACTGACTGCGCCGCCGTGCGCAGCTGCGCGGCCAGATCGGTGCGCAGGGTCCAGATCATATTCGGCACCAGCTTTTGTAATGTACGCCGGCAATCCCGGATGATCTTGCGCTGCTCTGCCGTCATCTCGCGGCGTCCGGTGGCGCTCTCTTGCAGTCGCGCTTGTACCGCCGTTTGTGCTATTTCCCTCAGCACCTTGGATAACGCCTCGTCGATAGCTTTGAATTGCAATCCGAATGCGGTCGGTGTTCGCCACATTACTATTGCGGGAATGACAAATGGCTTATCGCTGGCGTCAGGGGCAAAACGCAGTTCGATCTCGACCCCGGGCAACAATACGTCTTGGCTCAGGAACTCTCTTAAGCCTTTCCCCAGTCTGTGGTTTGCTCGAGGTCCGTGACCTTATGCTTATCGTTCTCCATGGCAGTACTCGCCCTGGGTTGTTCGCGATTAGAGCGCCAATCGCGCGTGACTACCGGGTCGCTCGCAAGCACCCCGGGGGGCGATTGGAACAATTTTTGACAAGGGCGCGGAAAAAACTGCGTCCCGGGGCAAGGCTCTTCGAGGCTTGTCGCTCGTTCAAAACGGGTTCAGAGAATCAAGGCCCAGGGCAATTCGTCCGGCCTGTTCGGTAACCCGGTCGACGTGCCCGTTGATGTGGAGCGGCATGGCTTGGAAGTCGCGGTAGCGGCGCTCAAAGTCAGTGCCCTCGCGCAGACCGTTACCCCCGAGTACGCGCAGAATCAGCGTCATTGCCTCTTCGCACAATGCCACCGCCTGCATGCCGGCCGACGTTTGCCGGAAATAGTCGCCTTCGGTTGGCGCCACACCCGCCTCAATTCGGGCATCGGTTTCTGCGGTGGCTGCAAAAACGGTGTCCGTCGCCGCGTTAATCAGCGCCCGCGCCCGTCCGAGATTAACGTGGATCGTTGGCCGCTCAACCATTTTGGTGCCGAAAATTGCGATGCGGCGCTTGATGCCTTCGGCGGTTTCATTAAAAGAAATCTCTGCGACCCCGGTGGCCATGCAACCCAGCCACAGTACCGAAAGAGCGACCCAGTCTTCACGGTAGCGATGATGAATCATGGGGTGACTCGGCTGGCGGAACGGTTTGCGGTAGCCGGGTGGCCACGGCTCGGTGCGAGCTGACGGTACGGTGACACCCTCGTAATGAATGTGATCAGTGGCTGATGCGCGTACACTCATTGCTTCCCAGGTCGGTTCTATCCGCACACGCGGATCACGCAGGTCCGCCATGGTGAACTGAGGCGCCGTATCACCATCTTCGTTAAAGACTACACCAGCCCACTCCGCATAACGCCCGCCTGAGCCGAAGGCGGCAACCCCGGTCAGACTTGTCTGCCCGTCCACCTCGACGCCAGCTACCTTCGAGGTCGCGCCTGCAGGGAAGCAGACCCATTCGTGGCGCTCGATAATTCCGCCCAGAAAATCGACATGCCCGGGGCCAAGAATCCCGACAAAGTGATGAAATGTGCACAGGTGGTTCCACATGCACCACGCGGTCGATGTGCAGTGCATGGCAATCGCGCGCAACTCGTTGCCGATCACGACCATGGATTCTTCGAGTCCGTTCATTTCACGGCTCGCTGAAATACGCATGATGTCGTTCTGTTTGATCCTGGCGATTAGCTCGCTGTCGACCGAGCGCGTCGAATCCGCCGTTCCTGCCTGTGCGGCAATATCACTCAGTAAGGGGGTAATGTACCTGGGTTCGCCATGTACGGTACCGACCGTCGAATAGGCAGCGTCATCAACCGCCATGATGTCCTCCGGGCAAGTTTTGAAAGCTTTTTCGAGTTTAACATCGGTGACGGCCCGCGTTTTTGTCGGCGCTTCAAATTCATCGAACTCGGCTAAAAATGGTTGAGTGTTTCGAGCAGCCTCCCTGTGATGTCCTGCAACGACAGGGTCGTCTCAATAGCACCCATTCGTTCTGTCGCGCCGGCGCCGTGCATGTCCGGTCGTTCCGGCGCGCCGTCGTCGCCCGTTCCGGTAAGCATGGCCTCCGATTGCGTTGGCGTCGGCTCTACAACTCATCGCAGTTGTAGCCGGTCTGACGTGGGCCAGTCATGTCACTACCTTCACCATCGGGCCTGCGGATGAACTGACCGCTGTCCCGCAGCGTTCGAACCTTGCGGTCGGCGTGAATTATCCGACACTGTATTTCGAATGCTGAGAATTGGGTTCCTCCCATTACGTGGCACGATTCTTCCACGCGCGGGCGAGCGTTCGATGATCGGGCGCCTTCGCGCAAGTCCCTCGACGAGTGTCACCTACTCAACGAAATCATCAATGAGTGGCGGAACCCGAAGCGCTTCCGTGACCTGGTCGACTTCCATCGCCCGGTCGGCCGATACGTGCCAGTGGTAGATTCGTCGTTCCTGGTAGGACAGTGGGACACCTGTAAATCCGCGCGAATTGAGTGTTTGCTGAATCGGTTCGGCAAATTCGATGTCTTCCTCGGCGATGCGGTCGAAATTGGCGATCCTTTCATCCCATAAGGGGTCGCGTGGGCCGTCGACCCGCTCGGGTGCGAACCACAGAATTTCCAGCGTCGTTTCGTCGATCGAATTCGGCCAGATTGCAACACCCGGAATACCGCTCGGTGCAATTGGCAGGATGAGGTTAGGGAACACGGAGTAGCTTGGATTGTAGTCTCGTTCGATGATCGTTGCGCCCGCCATTTCGGGCATGCCGACAGTGCCCGGGTCGACCCAGTCCGGTCGGCGGTTGGGCGACAGCATCATGGAATGTCCGCTCTCCCAAAGGTGAATACTGGTGCCGCGGTTATCGAAGATGCGATGGGTTGTAGCCGCGTGCAGCAGGTTGAAATGATAGGCCTCCAGAAAGTTTTCGATCACGACTTTGACATTCGCGCGAACGGTCTTGGTTTCGCGGTGTATGAGCCTCAGTGTGTCGAGCGGTAAATGGCGCCAGAATCGCGCGATCGGTTCGATGTAATCGTTAAACGCGCCTGCATTCGGATCTTCGTTGACGAATAGCCAGTTGTTGAATTGTTCGCATGCAATTTCGACCAGATGCTTGCACAGGCGATGGTCGGTATTCCAATCGCGGGGCTCACTCACCGCAAGCAATCGACCAGCGCGGTCGTAGCTCCAGCCGTGATAACCGCACACCAGCGTCGCGGGCGCCCGGCCGGCGGGCTCTCTCAATACCGGCGCGCCGCGGTGACGGCAGGTGTTGTAAAAAGCGCGAATCTCGTCGTCGTCACCGCGCATGACAATAATCGGGGCGCTACCGAAGTTCCAGATGATGAAGTCCCCGGGTTCGCGCAGCTGATCGGTATGCGCGGCATAGAGCCAGCTGCGTCGCCAGAGCCTGTCGATTTCAAGCTCAAAAAAAGCCGGATCAGTGTAGCGCGCGGCTGGGATGTCTGGCAGCCGGGGAAAGTGTGGCGGCGGCTCCCGCCGCTCGCGTTCGGCGGTCACTTGCGCGGTCCACGCTGCGATCGTCTTGGGGTCCATCCGAGCAGGATCTTATACGGGCGAAAGGAAGGCAATGCATAACCGCTGCATACACCCACATGAAACATGATCTTTGCCGCTGCCCGTGGTTATTATTCCATCACGATATCCATCGAATCCTTTACATCCGATCAGGGGAGATCACTATGAAAAAGGCAGATCTGGACCTGTGTTACCTCACGGCGGCACAGGCGATTGAAAAATTTAAGTCCCGTGAGCTTTCGCCGGTCGACGTCGTCAAGGCGCAGATTGCGCGCGCGGAGGCGGTTGAGCCGAAACTGAATGCGACTACTTATACGTTCTTCGATGAGGGGCTGAAAGCCGCACGCGCTGCAGAAGCGAAATACAAAAAATCCAAAGGGGCGAAACCGCGACCACTCGAAGGCCTGACGATTGGCATCAAGGATTTTCACGACGTTAAGGGGCAGATTACAACCTACGGTTCGAAGGCGTTTGAGCACCACCGCCCGACCCAGTCCGCCCCCACCGTGGATCGCCTTTTCAAGGCCGGTGCGATCATGCTTGCCCGCACGACGACCCCGGAGTTTGCGCACTCCGGCATTACCCAGAGCCCGTTGTGGGGGGTGACCCGTAACCCGTGGAATCTCCGCTGCACGCCAGGCGGCTCCTCCGGCGGTGCCAGCGCTTCCATCGCTGCCGGCACCCTGACCTTAACCGACGGCACGGATGGCGGCGGCTCCTGCCGCATGCCGGCCGCCTTCGCGGGCTGCGTGGGCTACAAGCCGCCGTTCGGACGCAATCCGAGCGACCAGGGTCATCCACTGGAGACCCTGCTGGTACACGGGCCAATCACGCGTAGCGTCGGTGACGCGGCGATGATGCAGAACGTGATGAGCGGTTACCACCGCTCCGACCAGGCCTCGCTGAAGGAGAAGTACACGCTGCCCGATGAATTCGAGTCGGTGCGTGGTATGAAGATCGCCTACTCCATGGACCTGGGGTTCTTCGAGATTGCCCCGGACGTCCAGAAAAACACGCTGGACACGATCAAGGCGCTGCGTCGAGCCGGCGCCAAGGTCGAAGAAGTGGACCTCGGTTGGGACTGGGGCATCTACGACCACTGGTATGTTCGCTGGGAAGGCGCCTTTGCTGGTCTCATCGGCGATATCCTGCCGCGCTGGCGTTTCGAGATGACGCCGTTTTGTCTGAAGATCGCGGAGAACGGTTTGCAGCATTCGGCGGCGCGCTTCTACCGCACCAATGCCGGCCGGGCCGAGCAGTGGTCGAAGCTCGACGCAGTGCTGTCGAAATACGATGCCATGCTGTGCCCGACGGTGGCGTGTTCGTCATTGCCGGTCACGCATGACGATGACGGCACGGATTTTGAGATCAACGGTAAACAACTCAACAACTATCTTGGTTATTCGATGACCTGGCCGTTCAACAGCATGAACTGGTGCCCCGTTATGAGCGTGCCGAGTGGTTTCGGTGACGGCCACATGCCTACGGGAATCCAGATTTGCGGCCGCACCTTCGACGACCTCACTGTTTTTCGAATCGCGGCGGCCATAGAACGGTCGCGACCATGGATTCAGGAACGACCAAAAATCTGATGAAAGGGGATGCGCCGCGCGTTCCTGCTCTGCGGCGCACTCTGCCGCCGGTATTGAAGCGCTGTCGGGCGGCCCGACAAGCGCGCGCCGCGGCGCGTCGTCCGGATTGATGGACAAAAAACACCTGCAGACAGATGTATTGGTCATCGGGGCCGGCGGCGCTGGTATGTATGCGGCCTTATCCGCAGCAAGCAGCGGGGCCGGCCGCGTTCTGCTGCTCGACAAGAACATGGTCGGGCGTGGTGGTGCAACCATCATGGCTCAAATGACGGTGGCCGCCGCGCTCGGCGAAGCCGAAGCGGATTCCTGGACGGCGCACCTGGAAGATACCCTGACGGCAGGACGCGGGTTATGTGATGAAAATCTCGCCGCACAACTGTGCGAGTCCGGTCCGCTGCGTCTGCGGGAAATGGATGGCTGGGGTGTCGGCTGGGCCCGGGAAAACGGTCACATCGCACAGGTCATGGCGCCGGGTCATGGTGTACCGCGTTGTTGTTACGTTGATTTCCTGAATACCGGCCCGGCAGTAGCCGGTACATTGCGCAACCGCGTCAGTCGTATCGGCGCTATTCAACGTCTCAGTAACCTGACGGTCACGGACCTGGTCGTCGAAGATGGTATTTGCCGCGGTGCTGTCGGCTACGATGTTGGTACCGGAATCGTGCTCTCGATCGAAGCCGGCGCGACCATTATCGCGACCGGTGGACTCACCAAGCTCTATGAGCGCTCCAGCGCATCAAACAATATGGCCGGCGAGGGTTATGCGCTGGCCCTGAATGCCGGCGCGGCGCTCCTCGACATGGAGTTTGTACAGTTTTTCCCGATCGGCCACCTGGCGCCGCGACTGGTGGGGATGGACCCTATCATGTGGGATCCGTTTCGCTACAAGCTTGGTGGACGCTTGCTGAACGGTGAGGGTGAAGAATTCGTGCAGCGCTACGCCGAGGCCGACGAAGGCAAGTACAAGGTGACTCGCGATCTGGCAACGTTTGCCATCGCATCGGAGGTAGCGGCAGGCCGCGGCACACCGCATGGCGGCGCCTATCTGTCATTCGATCATCTTGATCAAAGAACCTTACGTGAGGCGTTCGGGCCGGTTATCGACC
>CAXGUU010000122.1:0-9556 GCA_964012875.1 uncultured bacterium | reverse complement strand
AGTCCGACGACTTGCTCAATAAGTCGTGCAACTTCGGTCGCGAAGTTGGTGCCAAGGACTCCTATTGCGATCCCGGCAGCAGTGCCGATCAAGCCGATAAGCATGCCCTGAATGAGGAACAGGCGGACCACCTGGCTTCTTGAAGCACCGAGCGTTCGTAGAATAGCGGTATCACGCCCTTTCTCCGCGACAACCATGATCATGTTGGCCGCAATATTGAAGGCCGCGACTGCCGTGACCATTATCAGGATTACAAACAACAATCTCTTTTGCGATTGCAGGGCGACAAAAAAATTTTTTTGATAGTGTGTCCAGTCGATGACATGGAATTCATCATTCAGCGACTTCGAGATTTCAACGGCAACGCGCGGCGCCTGCCGCGGGTCCTGAAGGCGCAGGCGCAGCCCGGACACCCGATCGTTCAACCCGAATAAAGATTGCGCCTGGTCGAGGCGAATCAGCAACAGGCGACTGTCGAACTGATGTAGGCCGGTGCGCATTTCGCCGACAATCTCGAACTGGCGGTAGCGCGGGCGTTGAACTCGTCCGTCCGGACCGTAATTTGGCACCACCAGGCTCAGAAGTTCGCCGTGCCCGACGTCGAGTTCGTTAGCGAACGTCTGCCCTATGATCACAGTGCCCGGGTCTTGCGCAAGTCGTGCGAGGGCCTCCGGCTCGATGTAATCATCGACCTCAACGACCGTGGCGATGTGTTGCGTCTGAACGCCTTCGACCAAGACCCCACGGACCTGATTGCCGCGGCTGACCATTGCGTTACCGCGCACGTAGGTAGTGACTCCCGCGACCGCCGGGTGTGAAAGAATTTTCCTGCCTATCGTCCCGGGGTCGGCGATTTGCCCGCTCGGATGGGCCACGATTGCGTGCCCGGTGACGCCCAGAAGGTGGCGCGCGACCTCCCGCTCGAATCCATTCATGACCGACATCACGATCACGAGCGCCGCTGTGCTCAGCGCTATTCCCAGCATCGACGCGAGTGAAACGATACTGACGAAACGCAGACGTCGCCTCGACAAGGCGGAGCGCAGCGCCAGGAAGACCGTGACTGGTTGATACATTCAGTGCAATTCCAGCGCCGGCTGGACACTCCCGGCTTCGCTGGTCAACCATAGGGTATCGCAGGACATGGGGCTGGGGCTGGGGAATTTACTCGCCATGTGTCGATTGGGAAAAGTTGCGGCGCGGTTGCCGCGTCGAACGATTCGGACTTACTCCTGCTCCTGCTCGACGCATAGTCCCCACATGACCTTGAAGCGTTCGTTGCTCGTTCTCTGCACTGACCACAATGGCTCGTTGGGGCCACGATCGAGTCCGTTGCCGCGCCATGCTTCCCGCGACGACGGGAACATTTCCACGGTGGCGATGCCGGTATTGATCAGCTGCTCACGCGTTGCGCAGTACCAGACTCCGTACGAATCGCAGTAGACCTCAATGCGTTTGCTCATATCGTGTAACCGTCGTACCCGGATGCAATGTTAGACTCTATTACGGGTAGCGGCAAAAGCAGTTGCGGGGACACGCATGATGGTCAGAGCAGAGGGCTGGCTGCGAGGATGGAGAAGTCTGTGCCTTGGATTCCTGGTGTCGGCAGCTGCAGTGCTCGCACCGGACGCTGACGCTACCGATGTACAGGCGCCTGATTGGCAACTGGACAGTACCTCGGGTCGTATGGTCCATTTTTACCGCGAGAATTCGCACGCCCCGTCGGTTTTGTTGTTTTGGGCTAGCTGGTGTCCTTACTGCAAAGCGCTTTACCCTGAGCTGGCCCGGCTTTACCAGCAGTTCGCAGGTGCGGGCGTGTCCTTTTTTGCGCTGAACGTCTGGGAGGACAGCGACGGGGAGGCTTACTTCAGGCAACAGTCACTGCCGTTTGAATTGATACTGGCGGCTGATCTGGTGGCCGAGGAGTACGGCCTGCAGGGGACGCCGGGAGTTTACGTTGTCGATCGTAAGCACCGCGTCGTATATTCCCGTAAGCGAGGCGAATCGCCGACCGAAGTGGCGACTGCTGCAGGTCTGGCGCTGAATCGAGCACTGGCGAATGCGCTGCCCGTAAAAAAGTAAACACAGCGAAAAAAAAACTATGTTTGGACTCGGAAAATCAGTTGAAATGCCGCGACCTGAAGAGGCCCTTCCAGGCCGCGACGAAAGTATGTCAGTGGCAACGCAACACTTTGTGCTCGACGCGCCACTCGCACCGCCTTATCCGCCCGCAACCGCGCTGGCGATGTTTGGGCTCGGCTGTTTCTGGGGCGCTGAAAAAGCTTTCTGGCAACTGCCGGGGGTGTTCTCCACAGCGGTAGGCTATGCCGCCGGCTTTACGCCAAATCCCACCTACCAGGAAGTTTGCAGCGGCCAAACCGGGCACAACGAAGTTGTTCGGGTCGTCTTTGACCCCAACGCGATCAGCTTTCGGGATCTGCTCAAGGTTTTCTTCGAAGCGCACGATCCGACTCAGGGCATGCGGCAGGGTAACGATGTCGGAACGCAGTATCGATCAGGTATCTATACTTATGGTGAGCCTCAGTCGCGGGACGCAGAACTGGTGAAGCGCGGATACCAGGCCGACCTGGATAAGCGAGGGCGAGGCGCAATAACGACCGAAATCTGCGAAGCGCCGGCGTTCTATTTCGCCGAGGATTACCACCAGCAGTATCTCGCGAAAAACCCGGGCGGGTACTGCGGACTCGGTGGCACCGGTATTCTGCTTTCCGCTATCCCGCCTGCGGAAATGGAGACCGCCTGAGGGACTGCAGTGTCTCGCGCGTCGGCGCTAGCGGTCGTTAGATTCGGCGTCTCCACAGTTCGACGCTGGTTTCGGAGTCGTCAGTTGCGTTCAGCGGCATGCCGCGAGGCAGTCTGATGCCGCGATAGTGGGTACTGTCACTGGACAATCGCGGCGCTAGCGGACACCATCCCGGATCCGGGGCTGCGCTTTTTGCGTGGCTCGATATTCGAGGCTAAGTCATGGAACGAGAAGCATTTTCAGCGAGCGTTGTTGATAGGCCAGAGGGACAAATCGCACGCTGTATTGTGCATGGCAGCAAATCCATAAATGTGGTCGATGACCACGCAATGCAGGGCATGGCAGCCGGTATTTCGGAGTTGATCGGTGCCACGCCAGATTTGCGCTGCATCGTTTTGTCCGGTCCGACCCCGAGGTCATTTATTGGCGGTGCGAACCTGAATACGTTGCGTGCGTTGCACCAGGGCAGTGCCGAGAGTTTCATTCGATCTGTTCATCAACTGTGCCGTGTCATTCGTGAGGCGCGCGTGCCTGTGATCGCTCGGATGCAGGGATTCTGCCTGGGCGCAGGGCTCGAAATTGCGGCAGCCTGCGACATCCGCGTCGGAGATATGAGTGTTGAATGCGGGATGCCGGAGGTTAAAGTCGGTGTACCTTCGGTAGTGGAAGCGTGCTTGTTGCCTGGCCTTATTGGCTGGGGCAAGGCGCGCGAACTTATGTTGCGGGGCAATATCATTGATGCCGCCGAGTCGTTCAAGATAGGCCTGTTGCAGCACCTTGCTGCCGCTGACGAACTGGACGAGGTTGTCGATCAAATCATGATCGATATCTGCAGCGCAGCGCCGGGAGCCGTTGCGGCGCAAAAGAGGCTCTTTCAGCGCTGGGAAGACGAATCTGTGTCTGCGGCAGTGGAGAGCGGCGTTGGTGCCTTCGTTGAAGCTTACACAGGCGACGAACCGGCCGTGTACATCAATCGGTTCTTCGACGGTAAAAAAGCGCGATAGGAAAGCGCACGGGGCCGGCCGATGATTACGCGGACCGGGTCGCGTGCAGTGTGTTGTCAGCCTTGGTGGCCGGTGGCGAGTCCTTCGAGGTGTACTGCAACGGTTTCGGCCAGTCGGGTGAGATGGTAACCACCCTCCAGCACCGACAGCAGACGGCCCGCCGCGTGTTGGTCAGCGATCTCGAGCAGGCGCTGTGTCATCCACGCGTAAAATTCGGTGGTCAGGCGCATATCGGCCAGGGGGTCATCCAGGTGCGCGTCAAAACCAGCAGAGATAAGCACGAATTCGGGTTTGAATGCGCTTAGCTTGGGCAAGATCCGGGTTGTGAAAACATCTTCATAGTCGCTATCCGTGGCGCCTGCCGGCAACGGACAGTTCAGAGTGGCTCCCTGGCCTCGACCGATGCCGGATTCTGAGGCCGCGCCGGTGCCGGGGTAGTAGGGGTATTGATGTACGCTGACATAGAACACACTCGGGTCTTCTTCGAACGAGTGTTGGGTGCCATTGCCGTGGTGCACATCCCAATCGACGATCGCGATTTTGTTCAGACCGTGCACCCGCTGGAGATATCGCGCCAGAATTGCGACGTTGTTGAACAGGCAAAACCCCATTGCCATTTCAGTTTCGGCATGGTGCCCGGGTGGTCGTATCAGCGCAAAACCGTTGTCGATTTCGCGGTTGCAAATGGCGTCACCGAGGGTGAGCGGCGTGCCAGCAGCCAGTGCTGCGACATCGCAGGATGCCGCCGACACAGTGACATCCGTGGTGTCTATGAACGGCGCACCTTCCGCGCAGGCTCGACCGACGCGTCGGATATATTTAATGCTGTGTGTCGATTCGATCTCTTCAGTGCGGGCAAGGCGCGCATCAAACTGTCTGAGGTCGGCAAACCAGGGGGCAGATTCGAGGTGGGCCATTGTGCTCGCCAGACGCTCAGGTCGCTCGGGGTGATGCGGCCCGGTGTCATGTTCGAGAAAACGGGCGTCGTAAATGAATCCTGTCGTCATTGTTGCTCATTCCCTGTCGTCGGCCATAGCCTAGCATCGCCGCACCGTGGAGAGCGCGGTAACATGCGCGTGGACAGATGCACAATCATCTTCTTACATCTCGGCAGTGACCGCCGCTGCCAAAACGCTTCCGGATTTTCTCCGGCCCGGCCTGCGCGTGATGTCAATCGGCATTAACCCCTCTTTGCACGCGGCACGTGCTGGTTTTCCGTTCGCCTTTAGGCGCAATCGATTCTGGCCGGCGCTCAATCAATCGCAGCTGATCTCCGAAACAATGGTCCCTGGCGTCGAGGCGACCAATGGCCTGCTGGGGCGCTACGGCATCGGATTCACTGACGTCGTCAAACGCGCCACGCCCGGCATGCGGAATCTGAAGGCAGCCGATTACGCTGCGGGCGCGCTCGAACTTGAAAAGAAGATTGAGTTTGCGCGTCCGGCCTGGCTTTGGTTTCACGGCAAAACCGCCATTGGGGGATTTAAGCGTTACTACGACAATTCGCGCGACCCTGTTGAATGGGGTGAACAGGACCGTCTACTGTGCGGCGTGCGCTGTTATGTGTCGCCGAATCCAAGTCCTGCCAATGCCAGTTTTTCACTGCAGGACATTGTCGCCAGTTATGATGGGCTCGCCATTCAGCTAAAGACCGCCAGTCCCTAGCAAAATACTCGTTCTGCTGTCAGCGAATCTGGGCTTCGGGCACTTGTTCTGCCAATGGCGAAGCATCGGCGGCCGGCGCTGCGACTGCGGGTGTTTCATTGTCGACGAGGCGCTTGTCAGTGCGCGCGCTAGTGAGCCAATCGCCGAGGATGCGGCCGGCTTCCGTCAGGACGACATCAACGATTTCCTCGTCATCATCGTTGGTCGCTGCGCTGTTTTCGTCGGCTTCGAGATCAGCATCCGGATCCTCAGGTAACAGTTCGCGCCCCTGGGCCGCACGGATCTGGTTTTCGCGCCGGCGTTGTTCGAGGCGGATATTTTTGTACTCTTCGCGCCGCTTTTCTTCGTTTAATGACACATCTCTCCTTTCCCGGGCGTCGCGAATCGCCCGCTCTGTCGCCAACACCGCCTGAAACGCAGCATCGTCACTGATGCGCTGTTCGTGCAACTGACGGACCGCGTTGATGTCGTCGTCGTTGAAACGAACGGCGGTGAAGTGAGCGGGAGAAATCGTGTCCCATGGCAGTGCGTTGTCCAACGAACGTTCGCCGTGCTCGCTCAGGCTTACGACTGTGGGTAACACGATATCGGGCAGCACACCGCGGTGTTGCGTGCTCCCGCCGTTGACTCTGAAGAATTGTGCGATGGTAGCTTTCAGCTGTCCCAGTTTGCCTTGCATGGTTTGGTCGAATCGGTTCAGATCAACGAGGTTTTGCACGGTGCCTTTGCCGAATGTGGGCTCACCTACGACCAGTCCGCGGCGATAATCCTGAATGGCGCCGGCGAAAATCTCTGATGCCGAGGCGCTGTTGCGGTCAACCATGACAATCAGCGGGCCAGAATAGGCCACACCACGATCGGTGTCGCGTTCGATTTGCACACGGCCTTGCGAATCCTTGACCTGGACCACAGGCCCCTTGTCGATAAACAGCCCCGTCAATTCGGTTGCTTCACTGAGCGAGCCGCCGCCGTTAGCGCGCAGGTCAATGATCAGGCCTGTGACCTCCTGAGATTTGAGATCTTCAATGATCGCCCTGACATCCCGGGTAGTGCTGCGGTAATTTCCATCGCCGGCGCTGCGGGCCTCGAAATCCATGTAGAACGTCGGCACGTCGATAACGCCGATCTTGTGTTCGGCTCCGGCCGTGTCAATGTCAAGGACCGAACCCTTCGCCGCCTGTTCCTCTAGCTTGATGGTGTCGCGCGTGATTTGAATCACTTCGGTCGGGCCATCGATGCCGACGCCTTTCGGAAGTATCTGCAACCGAACGATCGAATTCTTGGGTCCGCGAATCAGGTCAACAACGTCGTCGAGGCGCCAGCCGATCACATCGACGACTTCGCCTTCATCGTCTTGGCCGATGCCGACTATCCGGTCATCGGCGTGGAGTGCGCCGCTGATGTCGGCAGGGCCGCCGGTGACGACTTCGCGAACCAGCGTGTATTCGTTGTCACTTTGAAGCACCGCGCCGATGCCCTCCAGGGACAGGCTCATGCGAATTTTGAAATTTTCCGATGTTCGCGGTGAGAAGTAGGCAGTATGGGGATCGATGGAAGTGGTGTAAGCGTTGATTACGGTCTGGAAAACATCCTCGCTGTTCAACTGCGCGGTGCGTCTGAACAAGCCGGAGTACCGGTTGCGTAAAGTTTTGGCGATCTCGTCGGGGTCTTTTTTCGCCAGGCGTAAAGACAACACATCATTCTTGACGCGTTTGCGCCAGAGTTCGTCGAGTTCTGCTTCGGTTTTCGCCCACGGTAGATCTTCGCGGTCGAAATTGACGGTTTCATCGATGCTGAAATCGAAATTCTGCTCCAGTTGGGAAATCGCATAGTCGACGCGCTCTCCAAGTCGTTGGCGGAAGCGTGCGAAAACATCGAACAGCGGATTCAGACTGGAGCTGCGTAGGTAGTCGTCGACGCGTTCACGGTGCGTCATGAACTCATCGATGTCACTTTGCAACAGGTAGCTTTTTATCGGGTCGAGCGCTTCGACATAACGCTCAAGGATCCGCTCGGACAATTTGTCGTCGAGAGAGACGTTGCGGTAGTGATAGTTTGAAATCACATGCGTGATCAGACGCGTCGCCCGTCGATGTTCGGGCTGTGGTCGTATCTCTTCTATGGGCACGACCGGCGCATTCGCCGCATGAACGCCGCTGATCAACAGCACCGTGGCGACGGTGGCAATGGCGTGGTGCAGATAACGTGTCATAGTTCCGAAACCGTTGCCGGAGCCCTGGCGGGAAGAGACCGCGGAGTCTAACGTATTTCCTGACATAAAACCTGTAACTAGCGGAAACAAGGCATAATGGTGGGCGAACTACCGATCGCTGCCCGGGTGGCTCATTGCAGCGTGAGTGACCATAACTTACATCTCCGATAGTGCAAATGAAATCTTTGTAAATATTGCGCGAAATGGCTGGATTCCAACAACTTTCGAACAACGAGCTGCTGCAAAGCTGGTGCGCAGAAGTGTCTCGTCGTGAACCGATCGCGCTGGACACGGAATTTGAGCGCCAGAAGACTTATTTCGCCGAACTCTGTCTGCTGCAGTTAAACGCGGGCGATAACGTTGTTTTAATCGACCCGTTCGAAGTTTCTCTCGCGCCGATCGTGGACCGTTTTCAAGATGAACAGCATCAATGGCTGGTGCATGCTGGTCGACAGGACGTTGAGATTCTTTGCCAGATCGGAGATGACATCGGCGGGCCGGTTTACGACACCCAACTTGCAGCCGCGCTGTGTGGCTTTCCCGGCCAGATTGGTTATGCAGAACTGGTGCGGCGGGGGTTGGGCGTTGAACTGGAAAAATCACAAACACGAACTGACTGGCGCCGGCGCCCGCTCACATCGGCCCAGCTGTCCTACGCCGCGGACGACGTGCGGTATCTGCCGTCGCTGCAGAACGAACTTTTGGAGCGACTCTCGCGCCTCGGCCGCGATTCGTGGTACTACGAAGACTGTCGACGGACGTACCGCAACGTGGTCGCAACACTCGAGCCGGCCAGCGCCTGGGAGCGGGTCAAGGGATTAGGAAAACTGTCAGATGGCGCCTTTGCTCGCGCATTCGGCCTTGCCGCGTGGAGGGAGTGTGAGGCCCAACGCCGCAATCGGCCGCGCGGATGGATATTATCGGATCAGGCTCTGGTAACGTGTGCCGAAAACAACCCGGCTGATCGACGGGAACTGGCCGCACTGCTCAGTGACACTCCAGGCCTGGTCCGTAAAAATGGCGACGCACTGATCGACGCGATTTCAAATCCCGATGCGGCGGGGGCAGTTCCCAAGCGCCCACGTCGACCCGATGCCGAGGTTCGCGCGATCGTTAAAGATCTCGCGGCCAGGATCCGGCAAACAGCTGACGCGCTTCAACTTGAAGCGAGCGTACTGATGAAACGGCGCGACATTGAACTCGCCGCGCAAGGGAAACTTTCGCCTGAATTCGTTGACGGCTGGCGCTATCAACAACTCGAAGACCTGTTGAAGCCTTTCGTCTGACCGGCGAAGGGGCGGTCGGCACTCGACGTGACAAATCCGGAGTCGCCAGGGTGGCATCGCATCACTATGTTCAGAGACTCGCGCGGGGTATTTTGCGACAGGCCCGACGCCACGCCGCCTAGCGTGCTCGACACAAGGGGAAGCGGCGCAGCGAGGCCAGCGAATTACGAAAATTTTTGATGAGACATCGGGCTAGATGTAGTTGGCGAAATCTTTCTCAAAATTCGAAAAATAGAGCTGAATCACGTTGACATCGAAGCTCGGCAGAATGTCAGTTTTAGCTTCGCGCTCAAGCAGAAACCGGAAGGCTGCGTCGATGCATTCGGTGGGCGTGATTTTACCGCCGGTGAGTCGTTGGTAGGTTTCGTCCCTGAGCGTTATGCGGTGAGTGGTGGCCCCAGCCGAGTCGGAGATGGTGACGCTGAAGACGGCTGTGTCACTCTCCCTTCCTTTTTCTTCAACCTGAATCATTTGCGGAATTCATACTCGCGGTGCAGCCATATTCGTAGTGTGCGGTTGCGATCAGGCTTCAGGCAACGCTTGCACGTTGGGTTATTGGATGACCTCGAGGAGGTCGATTTCGAACACCAGCGTTTCATTCGGCCCGATTGCGGCACCGGCGCCG
>CAXGUU010000121.1:0-9561 GCA_964012875.1 uncultured bacterium | reverse complement strand
AGATCGTAAAGCTGGTCATCAATCACCACCGAGTTCGCGGTCTCGTTGAGCCCATCGCCGGTGAAAGCCCATGGTCGCCGCGGATCGACTGTGACCTTGTTGGGCCTGAAGTCAGATGGAATCCAAATCGCTTCGATGAATGATTCTTCCAGGCCCCATAACTTGCCGATGTCGTAGATACCCCGCGCCATCCATAAAGGGATGCGAATGTCTTCCCACGACTCCCGACTCCAGTGCCAGCTCAAATCGAGCGGATTGATGACGTCCAGCGCGCGAAAATTATCCGTTTCCCCCCACACGACCTGCTGCCGCCCAAGCCGCAACGAAAATGGCGGCAGGATCAGATCGACGAAGGCCTCACGCAGCGAATAGCCGTACTCGCCGTGCTTGCCGTCACCAAAACCATAGGCTTCGTCATAGCTGTTGCGGATCTCGTAAATCGAATCATAGTGCGCGCGTGCAATGAAGCTGAAGGTCGCTTCCTCAAGCGGTCCGGTATCGAAACGGTTAAAGGCAACACCTTCGCGCAAAAAGTAATACTTGCCTTCGACCTGCCCGGTATTACGCTGCATGATGCCTTCCGCATCTTCGAAATCCGGCGTGCGAACGATGTTCTGGGCCTTGAGAAACCCCTCAAGTTCGATGTCGTTTCCGATCGTGAATATCGCCATGACTGTCGATGGCGCCGCAAGGAGAAGTAAGGCCACGAGCCGCATCAGGTCGCTTGCGTTAAATCGCAAAAACATTTTTCCCCCCCCAGAGGTTTTGGTAGTCCTGTTCGCCGGCGCGCTTACACTGGATCGGCCAGGGCGAAATCCGAAGCTTCAAAATAAGATTGGAAAAGGTCTTGATCTTCACGGCGGCTGGCCGAGTCTCAGTGCTCCGCCAGGCAGGCGAGCGGCCCTCTGATGTCCCGGATGTTTTCTAGCGTCGGCCGCTGATCATGTTCCGCAATGAGTAGAACTGTCTCGCTCTCGCCGGCGAAAACACCCGCTTGGTGACATAGCAATGTGTCACGGTGGCATGCGGCTTCTTGGCGTTGATGTCGGTTTCTCCAAGGTGCAGAAACACGCGGTGACCGAGATTCTTGGTGTAGTCCTGCTCGATGTAGGGCGCCTGGCGCGGCTCCTCCTCCTTGTAGGACTCCGAGTACTTCAGATAATGCTGGTTCATCCTCAGCATCTGTTGGTCGGTGCGGTCGAACCCGAACATCCAGTGGGTCCAGAAGGTTTCAGCATCGATAAAAATAATCCGCGCCATATACGGATGATGCGGCGACTTTGGTTCAACCAGCAGCACGTGCGTGTCGCGCACTTCCCAACGTTCCTTATGCGGCACCCACAAATGTGGCCCGCCGATCTCCGGGTTATCGCGCACGTTGATCGTCGCCAGCAGTTTGCGCCGCCCGAGGTAGGTCCAGTTGTTTTCAAAAACTTTGCCGCCGAAGCCGTTGATGTCCTCGCGAATCATGTCCATGCCCATCAACTCGCTGGTACGTTCTGACGCGAGCGTCCGCCGCGGCTTGCGCTGCGCCGGCAGGTACATCCAACCGGAGTTCTCCTTGTAGTGATCGACGTAGCGGATAGACATGTCCTTGGCGCCCGCCATGTCACGCGGCGAGCGAAATTCCATGATGCGCTTGCTCTTGACCTCCTCGTAGCCATCGACCAGGCATTGATCGCCCTGCGCGTAGGTCGATGACACCGAGGTGTATTCCAGTTTGCGGTCGAGCTTACCGCCTTCGCTGCGCAGCCAGGTCACCATGGGCATGTTGAAATCATCCTGGCCCGGCCGCCACAACATATTCCAGATAACCTTTTGGGCAGCAAACGGATCAGCGGCATCAATCTCCGCGAACGGAAAACCGCCGCCGGTGAAACCGAGCAACACACCCTGCTCGTCCAGTTCGTACTCCGAATCCATACCGGGGCCATTCCATCCTTCCGGCGGGGGATATTCGGCAGTTGCCGCGACTTCCATGTCCATGTCTTCGAAGATGTACCATGGCCATGCGGCCCGCGGTATGAGTGGCTCGACGAATTTCTGCCGGTCAGTAATGGTCAGATGCTGTCCGGGTTTAATTTCATCCAGTGCTGCGGGTTGCGTGTCGATCCACGCGCGGAGAGCCGCGTAGTCCAGATCTTCATTCGCAGATGTGACCGACGAAACGGCGAGTGCGGCCAAACAGAGCGCGCGTGTTCGCCAGCAGGAACAGCGAAGAAACCGCGACAGGTGACTGATTTGCATAAAATTGCCCGACACCAGCGAATGACCGAAGCGCGCGGTCAGGACGACACGCTTGAGTTCGCCGGATAGTCCGATTGGTTATATCGTTATATTTTATTTGAATATCCCCCAACACGCATGCCGCATTGATCAGACGATGCAAAAGTACACCCGGGTGCAACTAAACCGTGACACGTAGAAGTATTACCTGGCGCACCTGGATCGGGATCGCCGTGATCGCGGCTTTTGCCTACTCGGCAGGCTACCTCGCCTCCTCGCAGCAACAGGTCGCGGTACTACCCCCCACGTCCGCCGGCTTCATCTGGCCGCCACCGCCGCCACTCGAGTCGTTCACCCTGACCGATACCGACGGCAGGACGTTCGACCAGACCCGTTTTAGTGACCGTTGGACGCTGGTTTTTTTCGGCTATACCCATTGCCCCGATATCTGCCCGACGACCATGCAGACCCTGGACGAAATCCACCAGCGACTCGGTGGCCACGACCTGTATGTCCAGCGTGGCCAGGTCCTGTTTATCTCGGTCGACGAACAGCGCGACACCCCCGAACAGCTGAGGCGCTATACCGATCACTTCAGTCCGGACTTCCTCGCAGCCACGGGTCCCGCCGAAGAACTGCATCGCATTACGGGCCAGTTCGGCGTACAGATCGTACGCGTATCCGGCAGCAGCCCCGACGAGTACTGGTACGACCACCCATCATCAATACTACTGATCGGACCCGATCAAAAGCTCGCCGGGGTGTTTGTGCCACCGCTGGATGCCGAGGACATTGCCGCCCAGGTGCAGGCGATCGTCGACTGGGCGGACCGCAGGGGCTAGCAGCGCCACTGCAGGCAATGCAGTGTCCCTTGTGCGCGGTTTCCCCGCCTGCGTCGATCGAGTATTTTTACCAGCAACTGAACGTCGCGGAGTGCGCATCGTGAAAGAAAATTACACACGCTCGGAAATCCAATTAAACCCGGTTTACGGACCCGACAACACCAATAACGAGGAGTACGCCGAGCGTTTCGGTAACCCCGGTGAGTATCCTTTCACCCGCGGCACGCGTGCCTACAACGGCAACGGCTGGATCCAGCGCGAACTCTCCGGCGAAGGCGACCCCAAGCGTTCCAATGAACAATTCAAATACCTGATGGGCCTCGGCCAGACCGGGCTCGATGTCATCGGTGACAGTCCGACCATGTCGATTATGGATCCGGACCACCCGCTGGCGCGTTACACCGTCGGCACGCAGGGGGTATCGCTGTGCCGCCACCAGGATTATCGCGAACTGCTCGAAGGCATCCCGCTCGACCAGATGTCGATTTCCAGTTCGAGCCCATCGATGTTCATGGTCTCGAGCCTCTACATGCTGGCAAAAGAGCGCGGCGTGTCGCCAGCCAATCTAAGAGGCTCGGTCATCGAGTGGCCGTTTTACTCGGAGCATTGCTCCTACGCCTACCGTATGCCGTTTGACCTGCATCTGCGCATGTCGTGCGACGTCATCGAATTCTGCAGCAAGGAAATGCCGCGTTTCCACGGCTATCTCGAAGATACCTATTTCTTCAGCGAGGCCGGGCTCAATGCCGTCGAAGAAGCGGCACTGGGCTTCATAGAAATCCGCCATATCGTGCGCACGCTGCTCGAGCGTGGCCTCGATGTCGACAGCTTTGCGCCGCGCATTGCCATCCTCACCAACTGCTCGATGGATTTCTACGAAGAGATTGCCAAAATTCGGGCGATGCGCCGCATCTTTGCGCGCATGATGAAAGAAGAGTTCGGCGCCAAGGACCCGCGCTCACAGGCGGTTAATATCGCCGTACATACCTCGGGACTGTCGCTGACGACCGAGCAACCCGCCAACAATATCGTGCGCGGCGCGGTGCAGACCGTGGCGCTTGGACTGGCCGGCGTCAGTGCCCTTGAAATCTCAACCTTCGATGAGGGTTACCGCACGCCCAGCAAGGAAGCGCACCTGGTTGGCCTGCGTACCCAGCAGGTGATCGATCTCGAAACCAATATCAACAGCGTGCAGGATCCCTTTGGCGGCTCCTGGTTCATGGAAAATCTGACCGACGAAGTTGAAAGCAAGATTCTCGACATGATCAACGACATCGAATCGAAAGGCGACCCGGCCGAGCTCGTCAACAGCGGCTACTTCAAACAGTTCTTCCACGGCACCATGGGCCGCTACCACCACCAGATTCACGATGGCGAAGTGGTGAAGGTCGGTATGAACGTACACCAGATGCCGGCCGAAGAAGATCAACTGTTGCGCGATATCAGCGAAGAAAAAATCGTGCCGTTGTTTGACCGCGTGGAAGAAATCAAACAATGGCGTGAGACGCGCGATCAGACGCAGTTGTTGGATTCTTTCCAGAAGCTGCACGAGGTCATGCAGACCGAGGAGAACATCCTTGAAACGGTGATCGCATGCAACGAGGCGGGCGCAACGATGGGAGAAGTCGTCGGCACCATGCGCCACGCTTGGGGCACGCCCTACGACCCTTACGGCTACCTTGAATCGCCACTTGGAAGCAATCAATGAGCCCGATTCGAGTCCTCGTTGGCGTGCTCGGCATGGACCAGCACGAACTCGGCGCTGTCGGCATCGCAAAAATGCTGCGCGACAGTGGCATGGAAGTGATTTACACGGGCTGCTTCAACACGCCGGAGACCATCGTTAAAACCGCGATCGAGGAGGATGCCGACATCATCGGTATCTCCAGTCATTCCTGGGAGTACCTGTATTACTCGCCGGAACTGCTCGAACTTTTGAAAAAGAACGATCTTGATATCCCGGTGATCATTGGCGGTTCAGTCATCACCGAGGAGGATTCAGAGAGCCTGCTGAATCAGGGCGTGGCGGCGGTCTTCGGATCGGGTGCCGTCGTCACCGACATGATCGATACCGTGCACCGGCTGATAGCCAGTGACCCGGCGGCCTGAACCCGCCGTTGAGGCGCTGGTATCGGGCACTGCGAATGGCGATATCCGCGCCGCCTCACGCCTGATTCGTTTAATCGACGACGGCCGACCGGAGGCACGCGCTGCGCTAAAGCAACTCTTTCAGCACAGCGGCCGCGCACTGGTTGTTGGCATCACCGGCCCGCCCGGCGCCGGTAAAAGTACGCTCACCGATTGCCTGATCGCGCAGGCCCGCGATGCCGGCCTTAAGGTCGGCGTCCTGGCGGTTGATCCGTCGAGCCCGATTTCGGGTGGTGCGATCCTGGGCGATCGCATTCGCATGAATCGCTTTTCGTTAGACGAACACGTTTTCGTGCGTTCGCTGGCCAGTCGTGGACATTTCGGCGGCATCACGCCGGCGACCCGCGGTGCGATCCGCGTGATGGACGCCATGGGTAAGGATGTCATCCTCGTTGAGACCGTCGGCGTCGGCCAGGACGAGGTCGATATCGCGCGGCTTGCACATACCACCATCATTGTCGCCGTGCCGGGGCTTGGCGATGACATCCAGGCGATGAAAGCCGGCATTCTCGAAGTGGGCGACCTCTATGTCGTCAACAAGGCTGACCATCCCGACGCCGACAAAACGGCCGCCCACCTCGCCAACATTTTCCGCCGCACGCCGGAGGGCCACTGGAAACCGCCGGTGTTGAAGGCACAGGCCCTGCATTACAAAGGCATCGGGGAAATCTGGACGGCGATTAAGGGCCATGGCGACTACCGCAAAGCAGGAAACGCTGCGTTTAAGGAAAAACACGCCGCCAACTGCCGCAAGGAACTGAATGCGTTTTTGCAGCAATCGCTGCAGGAACAGATCAGCCACACTCTTGATTCAGAGGCGCGAATCCAGTCATCAGTCGAAGCGATAGCGGACGGCACGAAGGACATCTACGCGGCCACCGACGACATCCTCGAAACGCTTGGTCTGCCGGTGGCCAAGAGCTAGGGTCCCGCGGTCTGACGCGCTTACTCCCGATACCTGGCCCGAGCTTCGCCGGGACATCCATCTGGGGGCGAATCCCGGATGATTCCCTAGAGGCAGCCTCAATTTTCGGCACGTCTGCGGATAACATTGATTCCGCTACCCGCCACAATTCAGGGGAACTTCGATGCAATGGATCAACCGCCGCGGCTTTGGCCGCAAACTCGCCGCGCTGACCGCAGCCGCTGGCGCACCGGCCATACTGGCGAAAGCCGGCACCGCCTCCGCACAAACCGCCACGACGGCGACCGACAAGAACACGAAGAAAAAAATCATCTGTGCTTTCGGCCCCGACATCGATTCGGTCGCCGGCCAGATCGGTTCTTACGCCGGCGGCGATTCACCGTCCGACATACAGCGCGGCATATTTGCCGGCGAAGTCGGCACCATCCGCCTGCTGAACCTGTTCAAAAAGTACAAGCTCAAAACGAGCTTCTTCATCCCGGGGCATTCCATCGAAACCTTCCCTGATGAAATGAAACGCGTCGCCGACGAAGGGCACGAAATCGGGGCGCACGGTTACCTGCATGAAAACCCGATTGCGATGACACCCGAACAGGAAGAAGCGGTGTTGGCCAAATCGATCGACGTTATTGAAAAACTCTGCGGCAAAAAGCCGCGCGGCTATGTCGCGCCGTGGTGGGAAATGTCAGAGCACACCGCTGCCCTGTTACTGAAATACGGGTTCACCTACGACCACAGTCAGGGGTATCGCGATTTTCAACCCTTCTATGCTCGCGTGGGCGATTCCTGGAACCTCATTGATTACACCAAGAAAGCGGAATCCTGGATGAAGCCGCTCGAGCACGGTAAAGAAATTGACCTGGTTGAGATCGGCGCCAACTGGTACCTCGATGACCTACCGCCGATGATGTTCATGAAAAAAGTGCCGAATAGTCACGGGTTTGTGAATCCACGCGACATCGAACAAATGTGGCGCGACCAGTTCGACTGGGTCCACCGCGACATGGACTACGCCGTGTTTGCGTTCACCATTCATCCCGGTGTCAGCGGCCGGCCGCAGGTTATTCTCATGCTCGAACGGCTGATCGAATACATCAACAGTCACGACGACGTGGCCTGGATGACGTTTGAAGAGATCGCGCAGGATTTTCGCCAGCGCTTTCCCTTCGCGAGTGGCAAACGACCGGAAGTCGTTTAAGGGCTAACGCATCTATTGGAACTGCGGAGACAAGCACATGATCAAAGCACTTACATCGCCGAACCTGCCCGCGCCACGTTTTCGCTACAGTCCGCTGGTGAAATCGGGCCCGTTCTACACCACCGCCGGCATGATCGCGCTCGATCAGACCAGCGGTGACCTCGAACCCGGCGGCGCCGGTCCCGAGACCACCAGGATCCTGAGCAACCTGATGGCCGCCCTGCCGGATTTCGAACTGACCCTCGATGATCTCGTCAGCGCCCGCATCTTCACCACCCAATTCGATCAGTTCCCGGCCATCAATGCGGCCTGGGAGGATGTATTCGCTGCGGGCGACCGGCTGCCGGCACGAACTGCTGTCGGTGTCAGCGCCCTGCCCCTGGGTGCGACGGTGGAAATGGAATTCACGTTCTACAAAACATGAGCGGCCGGCGGGTGAACCAGCCCGGTCTGCCTCTATCCCCAACAGCATGCCCGCAACGGAGCGATGACCCACTATGAAAACACGCCACATCAGCAAGGCCGAAATGCAGGATCGTGTGGCCCGTTTCCAGAGTCTCAAGCCCCTCCCGGCAACGGAGTCGCTGGAGATGGCGCAGACCGCGAAAGATCTGATCTACTCGCGCACCCTGCTCTCGGTTATCGGACTCGAAGATGCAACGACCCCGATTAATCAGGGCGCGCCAATACGCGGTGCCGGTGGCATCACCATGACCCACGCCGTGTGCCCCCCAGGCACGGGCCCGACCCTGCACGCCCATCGCAAAACCTACGAAACCTTTACCGTGCTGCGCGGGCGTTTCGAGCTCTATTGGAACGACGACGGCGGTGAACGGATCGAACTCGACGAGTTCGATACGATTTCAGTACCGCCGGGCGTGTGTCGCGGCTTTCGTAACATCAGCAATCAGGACGCGATACTGCAGGTGCTGATCAGCGGCGGCGTGCACGACATGAACGACATCGACTACCCGCCCGCGGTGGCGGATGAGCTTCACGCCTATGGCGACAACGTGGTCGAACAGTTCGAGGCGCGTGGCATGACCTTTACTGCCGGCACTGCCGAAGCCTGAGACGGCGGAGCCTTCTAGCCTACTTTTCGGAACAGGCGCTCGGCGTTGCCGTAAAGCATGAGCTGCCGCTCGACGTCAGTGCAGTCGACGGCGTCAACCAGCTCGAGCGGTTTGCGCCAGTTCGAATAGGGATAGTCGGTACCCAGTAGAAGATGCTCGGCGCCCATCATCGACAAGCACCATTCAAGCGGTTCCGGTTCGTAGGCGACGGTATCCATATACAAAGACTTTAGGGCCAGGTCGTCTGCCAGCGCCCCGCCCACGCGATCCGGTCCGGGAATCGCCAGGCTCAGTATCGAAACGTCGATACCGGCCTCATCCATGTGCGCGATTTTTGTCGGGATGTCGTAAAGCGCCGGCATCATCGGCACCACCAGGTTCTGGCAGCAGTGAAAATGCCAGGTGCCATCGACCAGTCGCGTGTAGGGAAAATGACTGCGCTTCTCGAGCGCAGTTGCGATGTGTTGCGACATGAAATGGGAATGAACATCAATTCTCATGCGGCAGTCTCCCGTTTGGATCGCCTGCGCCTGCGGCTGGATTACGTCGCCCGCACCCGATAGGCTTGGGCACACGGCCCAACCCAATCAGAGAGATGCGCGATGACGGATATCAACGGCTATTCTAACTACGACGGCCTCGCACTCGCCGAGCTGGTCCGCAAGGGCGAAGTGACCGCCAACGAAGTGCTGGACAATGCGCTCTCGGGCATTGACCAGTTGAACGATCAAATCAACGGCGTGACAGCGCGGATCGACGACCTTGCGCGCGCCGAAATTGCCAACGGCCTGCCCGACGGCCCCTTTACCGGCGTGCCGTTTTTCCTCAAGGAACTCGGCATCCAGGCCGCGGGCACACCCTCTCGCTGCGGCAGCAAGCTGACCGAGCATCTCGTGGCCGCCGAAGACACTGAACTCATGAAACGCATTCGCCGGGCGGGCCTGGTCACCGCGGCCATGTGCGCGACGCCCGAGTTCGGCTACAACCCCACCACTGAATCCGTGTTCTACGGCCCGACGCATAACCCCTGGGACCTGAGCCGCACGCCGGGCGGCTCAAGCGGTGGCTCGGCCTCGATGGTTGCCGCCGGCGTCGTGCCGATGGCGCACGCCAATGATGGCGGCGGCTCGATTCGCATACCGGCAGCCT
>CAXGUU010000120.1:0-9641 GCA_964012875.1 uncultured bacterium | reverse complement strand
TGGGAGATTTAACCTGTATTGCCTGCTCGACCCTGAAAGAGGTCGAGGTTTTTTTGTTAAATGGCGACGAGATCTCTGACCCGCTGCTCGACCGATGCCAGCGCCTGGTCAAGGTTTCCGATGTCATTCCCGCCAGCCTGGGCCATATCGGGGCGGCCGCCACCTTTGCCGCCGACCTGTTGGGCGACATAGTTTACCAATTCACCGGCGTGAATTTGCTCGCTCAGCCCTTTTGAGACACCGGTGACAATCAGCGCTTTGCCTTTGGCCTCGGTGGCGAGCACAACGACGCAGCGATCCCATTTGTCCCGAAGGCGATCCATCGTCGCGCGCAGGGATTTTGCATCCGCGCCCTCAATCCGAGCGCTGACGAGCTGAAAATCAGCGATGTCAATTGCGTTATCAGCGACGTCGCTGCCCGAACTTCCGGCGAGCTTGCCGCGTAGCGTTTCGATTTCCTTTTCGAGCGCGCGGTTTGCTTCAACGATTTGCTGAATCTTGGTCTCCAGGTTGTTCGGATTGGACTTGAGGGTCGTTGATATGCGGACCAGGCGTTCTTCGGTTTCCATACCCTGCTTCAACGCGCCGACACCGGTAACTGCCTCAATTCGGCGAATGCCTGCAGCAACGCCGGATTCAGACACAATCTTGAACAGTCCGATGTCGCCGGTCCTGTCCACATGCGTGCCGCCGCATAGTTCCGTTGAGAAATCGCCCATGCGGAGTACACGGACTTCATCGCCGTATTTTTCGCCGAATAAGGCGAGTGCGCCACTGTCAACAGCGGCTTCGTAGTTCATCAAATTCGTCTCGACGGAGGCGTTCAATCGAATCTGTTCGTTAACGCGAAGCTCGATAGCGCGACATTCCTCGCCACTTACCGGCTGCGGGTGAGAAAAGTCGAAACGCAGCCGTTCGGGCTGAACAAGGGAACCTTTTTGTTCAATGTGAGCGCCGAGTTGCTCGCGCAATGCCGCATGCATTAAATGCGTGGCCGAGTGATTAAGGCGGGTCGCCTGGCGCGAATCGGAAGCCACCTCGGCGTTGACGCTATCGCCTTCGGTAATTGTTCCTTCGATTACTTTCCCGTAATGCAGGTTAAGCCCGCCCTGACTTCTCGTATCGCTTACTTCGAAGCGAGCTGTGCCCGACAGGATCGAACCAACATCACCAACCTGGCCACCGGATTCAGCATAAAACGGCGTTGTATCGAGGATCAGGACACCGGTTTGGTCCTTGTTGATTGCCGGGCAGCGACGACCTTCGCAAAACAGACCAACCACGGTTGCCTTATCGATCAGTTGTTCGTAGCCGGTGAACGACTGCGCATTTCCTATTGCGCTCAGGTCATCGGCTGAAATCGTTTCCGCGACGTCTGCGTTGCCGAATTGGCTGGCATCCCGGGCGCGTTGGCGCTGGGCCTCCATTTGCTGATGAAAGCCGTCCTCATCCAGGATCAGATTCCGCTCCCGGGCGATATCCGCCGTCAGATCGAAAGGGAATCCATAGGTATCGTAGAGCTGGAAAATGGTCTCGCCGGGTATCGAATTTCCGTCTAACGACTCGATCGCCACGTCCAGAATCTTCATGCCCTGGTCCAGGGTTTCGGCGAATCGAATTTCCTCGCGTTCAAGTGTTTTTGCAATTTCTTCGGACCTTTCCAGTAGCTCCGGATAGGCTTCCCCCATCTCCTGCGCCAATGGTGCGACCAGCCGATGAAAGAAATTCCCCTCAATGCCCAGTTTATGCCCGTGCCGCAGCGCCCGGCGGATGATGCGGCGTAAGACGTAGCCGCGGCCCTCGTTGGAGGGCAGCACGCCATCGAGAACCAGGAAGGCGCATGAACGAATATGGTCAGCGATCACTCTTAGCGATGCAGGGTCATCAGGTTCGTTCGTGACAAAACCGGTGACGGCCGACACTAGATTGACGAACAAGTCGATGTCGTAATTGTTGTGAACGTCCTGAAGGACGGCAGCGATGCGCTCGAGTCCCATGCCCGTGTCGACCGAGGGCTTTGGAATCGGTTTCAACTCCCCCGACGTCGCTCGATCATATTGCATGAACACAAGATTCCAGATCTCGACATAGCGATCGCCATCTTCTTCCGGGGTGCCGGGCGGGCCACCGGGGATATCGTCGCCGTGGTCGTAAAAGATTTCCGAACACGGTCCGCACGGACCGGTGTCCCCCATCATCCAGAAATTGTCCTTTTCACCGCAGCGCGAGAAGCGCTCCGGACTGACGCCAATATCGTCCAGCCAGATCGATGCCGCCTCGTCGTCGTCCTCGAATACGGTGATCCACAGGCGCTCGGCTGGAATACCCAGGCGCTCAGTCAGCAGGGTCCACGCGAATCCAATCGCCTCTTTTTTGAAATACTCACCAAAACTGAAGTTGCCGAGCATTTCAAAAAATGTGTGGTGTCTCGCGGTGTAGCCAACGTTGTCCAAATCGTTGTGTTTACCGCCGGCCCGTACGCACCGTTGGGAGCTGGTTGCTCTGTCGAATCCGCGATTCTCGAGGCCCAGAAAGACATCCTTGAACTGAACCATCCCGGCATTGGTAAACAATAAGGATGGATCATTGGCAGGCACCAGGGAGCTGCTTTCGACCGCGGTATGCCCCTGTTCAATAAAGAAATCGATGAATGCGCGGCGAATTTCAGCTGTTTTCATGGTCTTACGATTTGCTGTCGAGCGCGTGTTGAATATGTTCGCCAAAAAATCCCCGCTGCTGTAAGAATCGTGATTGTTTGGCTCGGTCGGCGCCGGAGCTTGGTTTGGTGTCGAATTTCTTGGCGCGCGCCTTATCGGCATTCGCGAACCAGTCCTCGGCGCACGCGTCCATTGTTGAGCGAATTGTCGATTTGTCTACGCCTTTCTCGCGTAGTTCGAATTCGATGCGGCGGGGGCCGAACCCCCTGGACGAGCGGGACGCCAGGTAGCTTTCCGCGAATCGCGCCTCGTCGAGATAACCTTCGTCCATCACTGCGGCAAGCGCGCGGTCAATCTCTTCCGAATCGAAACCGCGCTGGCGAAGTTTGAATTCCAGTTCTTTGCGCGAATGCTCGCGGCGAGTTAACGCCGCGAGCGCCCGGTCGTAGGCACCTGCCTCGGAGCGACTCAGGCTTCCGCCTCCTCGGTTTCGGTCTCATCGCCCTGCGGCTCAACCGGTACTGAATCCGGGATCAGCCGGCTACGAATACCCGCTTCGAGTTCCCGCGCGACCTCCGGGTTGTCTTTAAGGTGCTGGCGGGCGTTTTCCTTGCCCTGACCAAGCCTGTCGCCGTTATAGCTGTACCACGCGCCGGTCTTCTCAACCAGGTTCTGTTCGACGCCGATTTCGATGATCTCGCTCTCCCGCGATACGCCTTCGTTGTACAGGATATCGAAGTTGGCCTGCCTGAACGGAGGCGCCACCTTGTTCTTGACAACCTTGACTCGCGTTTCGTTTCCGATGATTTCATCGCCCCGCTTCAGGGAGCCAATGCGCCGGATATCGAGCCGGACTGATGAATAGAATTTAAGCGCGTTGCCGCCCGTGGTCGTTTCCGGGCTGCCGAACATCACTCCGATTTTCATGCGGATCTGGTTGATGAAGATGACCAGGGTATTCGAGCGTTTTATATTTGCCGTCAGCTTACGCAACGCCTGCGACATCAATCGTGCCTGCAGCCCGACATGGCTATCGCCCATGTCGCCTTCGATTTCTGCTTTCGGCGTCAATGCAGCGACCGAGTCAATCACAATCACGTCCACTGCGCTTGAGCGCACCAGCATGTCGGTAATTTCAAGTGCCTGTTCGCCGGTATCCGGTTGTGAAACGAGCAGCTCCTCGACATTCACGCCGACACGCTCCGCGTACTGCGGATCAAGCGCGTGCTCTGCGTCGATGAAGGCAGCGGTGCCACCCATTTTTTGTACTTCGGCGACAACGTGCAGGGTCAGCGTGGTTTTACCGGAGGACTCAGGGCCAAAGATTTCGACCACCCGACCTTTTGGCAGACCCCCGACGCCGAGTGCGATATCAAGGCTCAGGGAACCCGTTGATACAGCGCTGATATTGGCAATGGCACCACCATCGCCCATGCGCATGATCGAACCGGTGCCAAATTGCTTTTCGATTTGGGACAGCGCCGCTCCTAGCGCTTTTTGCTTGTTTTCATCCATTAGTCATGTCCTCGTTGTGGGTGAATCGATTGTTCCTTCCAGCGGTCAAATTATCGCATAGCTCAGACCCCGGTTTAATCTGGAATAGCGGCCGGCAGCGACCAGCAGCGTCGCGAGAAGTAGCGGGCGCCGCCACCGCCCAGGCGCGATTCAACCAGGTGGAAATTGGTAATTTGCCAGGAAATTCGCGGTTGTTTGCGTCCCACTGCGCGCTCGTCGGTAAATCGCCGCGCAATGGTTAAGTGCGGGAAATACGCCTGGGTGTCGATTGGCATCCCGCGCAGGCGGTCGATGGCTGCTTGCAAGCGCAAAAGCGGCCCTGGCGGTTCCCGCGGTGCGAGCCATGCGACGCCTGCCCGAGGCCAGCAGCCGGCAAGGTCGAGATGCAGCGAAAATGGTGCCGGCAGCTCCGTGAATTCGGTCTGCTCCAGTCGGGCGGCGAGGGCGGTGTCCACCTCTCCAAGAAATTTTAGTGTCAGGTGGTAATTCTCTTTCCTGATCGGCCTGGCCGTCGCCACATCGACGTTTTTGCGGACGAATTCTGCGATTGTGTCGCCAACACCGACGGGCGGAACGACGGCAAAGAAAAGTCGCGGCAAGCTTACGCCAATTCTTGCGAAAGCTGTTCGAGCGCGAAGGCGACTGACTGTGCGCGTACCGCCCGACGATCACCCTCAAAGTGCTTGGTAGCCGTGACCGTTTTCCGCCCGTTGACCGCGAAACCGAAACACACCATGCCTACCGGCTTGTCATCGGTCCCGCCGCTCGGACCCGCCACGCCGGTGACTGAAATCGAGCAGTCAACGGCAAGTGAACCCAGCACCCCCTCAGCCATTTCCGCTGCCGTCCGCTCGCTCACTGCACCATAGGCTGCCAGAGTAGTACCTTTGACATGCAGTAATGCCGATTTGGCGGCATTCGAATAGGTCACCAGCCCCGATTCGAACCAGTCAGAGCTACCGGCAACAGCCGTCATCGTTTGCGCAATCCAACCGCCCGTGCATGACTCCGCCGTGCCAACCATCCAGCCGCGTTCCGAGAGCGATTCACCCAGGTCACGGGCGCGTGTTTCCAGGTCGTCCTGGGCAATGGGAAGTGCCATCGGTCAGATTCTCTTTCGTCTGAAAAACGTCTGCAACATGGAGCCGCATTCTGCGCTCATGATGCCAGCAATCACTTCGCAACGGTGGTTCAGGCTTGGGTGCTGTAGCAGGTCAAGCACACTGCCGGCGGCGCCCGCGCGCGGGTCGGCCGCGCCATAGACAACTGTATGGATGCGGGCGTGGACGATGGCACCCGCGCACATGGGGCAGGGCTCGAGCGTTGTGTAGAGCGTGCACCCACTCAGCCGATGGTTGCCCGCGGTGATGGCAGCCTGTCTGAGCGCGAGAATCTCAGCGTGCGCTGTCGGGTCTACGAGCCCGATATTCTGATTGAATCCGCGTCCAATGATATCGCCGTCCCTAACGACGAGCGCCGCGACCGGGACTTCATCACGGGACTCGGCTTCGGCTGCCAGCGAGATGGCTGCCCTCATCCACGTCGAGTGGTCGGAAGTCACGGTGTTATCAATGCCGCGCTCGGCCACGGGCATGGGGCAGTTCGCCTTTTTATTCCCACTCAATTGTCGCCGGGGGTTTCCCCGAAATGTCATACGTTACCCGCGACACATTTGGCAGTTCATTGATGATTCGACGCGAAACCAGGTCAAGAAAATCGTAGGGCAATCTTGCCCATTGTGCAGTCATGAAATCGATGGTTTCCACCGCTCTGAGCGCGATGACGTATTCGTAGCTGCGCGCGTCGCCCTTGACGCCCACTGACTTCACCGGCAGGAACACCGCGAATGCCTGGCTAACGCGGTCATACAGGCCTGCATCTCGCATCTCCTCGAGGTAAATCGCGTCGGCCTGGCGCAGGATATCCGCGTATTCGCCCCGCACCTCGCCAAGGATCCGAACGCCCAGCCCCGGCCCCGGAAAGGGGTGCCGGTAGACCATTTCCGGCGGCAACCCGAGCGTCACGCCAAGCTGGCGCACCTCGTCTTTGAACAACTCGCGCAGGGGTTCCAGTAGTTCGAAATTCATATGTTCAGGCAGCCCACCAACGTTGTGATGAGACTTGATGACATGGGCTTTGCCGGTGCTCGAACCGGCAGATTCGATGACGTCGGGGTAGATGGTTCCTTGGGCAAGCCAGGATACGTTGTCGAGTTTGCTCGCCTCGGCCTCGAAAACTTCAATGAAGGTGCGGCCAATTACCTTGCGTTTCTCTTCCGGGTCCGCAATGCCGTGCAAAGCACCGAGAAATTGCTCCGCCGCGTCCGCGCGGCGGACATCAACCCCCATGTGCTCGGCGAAGACAGCCATGACCTCGTCGCCTTCGTTCTGGCGCAGCAGGCCATTGTCTACAAAGACACAGGTCAGCTGCTTCCCGATTGCCTTGTGCAGCAGCGCCGCGACAACAGAAGAATCCACGCCGCCGGACAAACCCAGCAACACGCGGTCATTGCCAACCTGTTGTCGAATCCGCGTAATACTGTCGGCGATAATATTGTCCGGGTTCCATTTCGACTCGCATCCGCAAATCTGGTGAACAAAGCGCGAAAGGATCGCCTGCCCCTGTTTGGTGTGTGTGACTTCGGGGTGGAACTGCAGGCCGTAAAAACCGCGCTGCTCGTCGGCAATGCCAGCGATGGGCGCATTTTCGGTCGATGCAATGCGCTTGAACCCTTCGGGCAACGCGATGACGTGATCGCCATGGCTCATCCACACATCGAGCAGGCCATGACCTGCGTCATTCGTCTCGTCCTGAATATCGCGGAGCAGGTCGGAATGGCCGCGCGCGCGCACGCGCGCATAGCCAAATTCGCGTTCAGGGGCGGCCTCGACTTCGCCGCCGAGCTGGGTCGCCATCGTCTGCATGCCGTAACAGATGCCAAGGCAGGGGAGGCCTAGTTCGAACAGGCCATCGGGGGCACGAAATTCGGCATTCATGTTGACCGATTCCGGGCCGCCGGACAGGACGATACCCTTCGGGCTGAATTCGCGAATGCGGTCGATAGTGACGTCGTAGGGCCAGATTTCGCAGTAGACGTGGGCTTCCCGAATGCGTCGGGCGATGAGCTGGGTATATTGCGAGCCGAAATCCAGGATCAGGATTCGATCGCCATGCACGTCCGCTGAAGAATTCATCGGGGTCTAACAGGACTACGCAAAACTACTGCGGAGGCCATGGGCGGGGTTACGGGCTCGTCTTCGGTCCTCATTGACTCCTGTGCACTCCGGTCCGCGCTTCGCTCGCTACGTTTTGCATTGCCCTGCTAATGCTCGGAAATCCGATTAAACCGTACCCGGCTTAATCGAGCCGATAATTTGGAGCCTCTTTGGTAATTTGAACATCATGGGCGTGACTCTCGCGAATACCGGCAGCGGTTACGCGCAGAAACTTGGGTTTGGTACGGAACTCGCCGATGTCCTTGCATCCCGTGTACCCCATGGCAGCGCGCAGGCCGCCCACCATCTGGTGAACGATGACACTCAGCGACCCTTTGTAGGGCACCCGACCTTCAATGCCTTCCGGTACCAGCTTTTCGATTTCGTCGCTTTCCTGAAAATAGCGATCCGATGAACCGTGGGTCTGGGTCATTGCACCCAGCGAGCCCATACCTCGATAAGATTTGTAAGAGCGTCCCTGGTAGAGCTCGACCTCGCCCGGCGCCTCTTCAGTGCCGGCAAAGACTGAGCCGATCATGACACTATTGGCGCCCGCCACGAGCGCCTTGGCGACGTCGCCCGAGTAGCGTATGCCACCGTCTGATATCAGTGGGATATTCGTTCCACCCAACGCTTCGGCGACGCGGGCGACGGCGGTGATTTGCGGTACGCCGATCCCGGTCACAATTCTGGTGGTGCAAATGGAACCGGGTCCGATGCCGACTTTTACCGCGTCTACGCCAGCCTCGACCAACGCTTTTGCAGCATCGCCGGTGGCGATGTTGCCACCAATAATCTGGCACTCGGGGTAGCTGGACTTGACCCATTTGATGGTGTCCAGCACACCCTTTGAGTGGCCGTGTGCTGTATCGACCACGATCACGTCTACACCGGCTTCCATCAGGCCGCTCACCCGTTCATGTGTGCCGGCCCCGACGCCGACGGCAGCGCCGACGCGCAGGCGCTCGTCATCGTCTTTACAGGCGTTCGGATACTCGTCCGCTTTTTGAATGTCTTTAACGGTGATCATGCCGCGCAGTTCAAAGTCGTCGTTAACGACCAAAATCTTCTCGATTCGGTGCTGGTGCAGCAGGGAAATCACATCATTCTTCTCGGCGTTTTCGTTAACCGTGACCAGTCGGTCCTTGGGCGTCATGATTTCGCTGACCGGTGCATCAAAACGACGCTCGAAGCGCAGATCGCGACTGGTCACGATGCCGACCAGGTGACCGCCTTCGACGACCGGGACACCGGAAATGCCCTGGGCCCGGGTCAGCGAAAGCACTTCACCAATCGAGGTATCGGGGGTTGTTGTGATCGGATCGCGAATAACCCCGCTTTCGAACTTTTTAACCGAGCGGACCTGCAGTGCCTGCTCGTCCGGGCTCATATTTTTGTGAATGATACCGATGCCACCTTCCTGGGCGATCGTAATCGCCAGGCGCGCTTCGGTGACCGTATCCATCGCCGCGGAAAGCAACGGGATATTGAGTTCGATATCCCTGGTCAGACGCGTTTTGAGGTCGGCCTCGCGCGGAAGGACTTCGGAATAATCCGGAATCAGAAGGACGTCGTCAAACGTCAATCCGTCTTCTACGATGCGCATGCTGGCGGGCATCCCGTAAAATGGAGGCCGGCGATTATAGAGTCTGCCCGAAACCCGGTAAATGTCGCAGTCCCCCCCACATAGCGAAGCCGCTTCAATCGAGGCTTCGTCAGGCCATGACAGTCGGAAAATTTACACCGTTTCGTCGTTGAATGAGGCAGTACGGGTTACTTTAGAGCGCAATATTGGCGCAGTGGATGTGGAAGGTGAGATTTCCAACATCGCCAGACCCGCCTCCGGCCACATCTACTTCACCCTGAAAGACGCGCACGCACAGATTCGCTGCGCGATGTTCAAAAATCGTAACCGACGGCTGCGCTTCGCGCCGGAGAACGGTTTGCAGGTGATGGCACGAGGCAAAGTCAGCCTTTACCCGGCGCGGGGTGACTACCAGCTGGTTGTTGACGCGTTGGAGCCGGCCGGTGAGGGCGCCTTGAGACTCAGATTTGAGCAGCTGAAACAAAAGCTGCTTGTCGAAGGCCTGTTCGAGGCCGATCTCAAGCAGCCGCTGCCGCAATGGCCGGTTTGCGTTGGCGTTATTACGTCGCCTACCGGCGCGGCAATTCGCGACGTGTTGACGGTCCTGAAGCGGCGCTGCCCGGCTGTCGAGGTCATTGTCTACCCGTGCGCAGTCCAGGGCGCGGATGC
>CAXGUU010000119.1:0-9700 GCA_964012875.1 uncultured bacterium | reverse complement strand
GGACGATGTTGATCTTCTGTATGTTGCCGGCCTCGTCGATCTCCCCGGGTGCGCCGTAACGACGTGTCCAGTCGTCGGCCGGCCACGGTGTACCGGTCTCGTAGGGGTAGGGGTATTCGTAGTATTTCCCTTTGTAGCGAAACGGCTCCTCGGCCCAGGCCAGTTTCAAAATTTCAAACACTTCCTGAAAGGCTTCCCGGTTCATGGCGTCGACGGCGTTGGGGTCAGCGTGCCCGGTTGAGTCCGTTGCGTTGACGCCCTGCAGGAGTTGCGCCATCGGATTCAGCCAGCGCGACTGGTAGCCGCGGGCAAAACCAAGGAAGGTCCGACCCTTGGTGATCTGATCCATCCAGGCGGTTTCCAGTGCCAGCCGCAACGGATTCCAGCCCGGCAGAACGTAGCCGATCGGACCCGCCTTGATCGATTTCGTGTTGGCCAGCACGTGCTGGGTCAAACCGGGCACGGAGCCCATCTCACCGCCTTCCGTGTGGAGATGATGCTCCGGAAATGTTACCGCCTCGAAACCCACCTCTTCGGCCAATTGCGACAACTCGACGATTTCTTCGAGCATCTGCTGGAAACGATCAGATCGCGCCGCGATGGGTCGCATGGCTTCGCGCTCTTCCATCGTGCATGGAATGGCCGGATAGAAAAAGAACATAAATTTCATGGAGGTTTTCCCTTTTGCGCCGGCGGGCGGTTGACGTGCGGTAACGCGCGAATCGATCGGTTTCAGCTTCCAAGAATGGCTTGGCAATGGTCGACAGTGAATATCCGATTGCGTAAATTACTTGACATTTCACGACAGGGTTGCCGTTTGCGTCATGCATGTGCCGCCGAAATCCGACCTCTTTGGGCAGCCGGTTTATCTCTACGGCAGCACGATGCTGCGTCCGCTCCGCCTAGCGTATGGGCTCGCACCGATCATCGAAGTCCTGCAAGCGCACGGCCACCATATTGAGCCGTTGCTTAAGGCCGCAGCCATTCCGCGCTTTGCGATCGAAGAACCCAGTTTTCGCATCGCCTTTGCGCAAGAGTTGCGGTTTATAGAACTGGCCCTGGAAAACCTCAGGCTGCCGACAGCCGGACTCATCGTTGGCCAGCGTTACCACCTAGCCCTGTTCGGTGTGGTGGGATTGTGTGCATCGTGCGCGCCGACCATGCGCGACCTCTTTAGGGCGGTACCCGACCATCCGGCCCTGACCTGGGGCAGCATCGAACTCGCGGTCTGGCGCGACGGCGACGAAGAGTATGTCGCGTTCACGGAGAACGAGGAAGTGGGCGCATGCGCACGCTTCTTTGTTGAACGCGATATTGCGGCAACCCTGGCACTGTTTCGACAGACCTTAGGCGCTGAATTGCGCCCGACCTCGGTGCTGTTCGCCCATCCCGCACCGCCGGATGCCGCCGCCTACGAGGAATTTTTCGACTGCAGACTTCGCTTCAGCGCCGGCGTCAACCAAATCCGCTTCGCGCGCGAAGTATGGGATGCTGAACCCCCACAGGCCAATGAAATGTCCTACCGGTTCTACGCCAACCAGTGCCGCCGGCTGAGCGACGCCATGGCCGAGCCGCTGTCTTACGCCGATGTCGTGCGTAGTCGCCTGCGATCGCTGACCCCTATCCCCGGCCTCGAGGAAGTCGTGCAATCGCTGTCCCTGACCCGACGCACGCTGCAACGCCGCCTGGAGGTAGAGGGCACGCAGTTTTCGAGCTTGCTGGCGGAAGTCCGCCTCGTGCGTGCGATCGAGTTGATGCGCCTGAAAGAAGTACGGGACGAAGAAATCGCCGCGCGCCTCGGTTTTTCTGATGCCAGCGCATTTTCTCGTGCTTTCAAGAACTGGACGGGCCATTCACCGCGCGCCTATCGCAGTTCGCACCTGTATTGAGCGCGACCTGAACATGCCAATCTCTAGTGGCGCGCGGACCTTCGACTACACGTGGCCAGTTGAATCCCGCCGGCCTGTGTGCAAAATACCTCCCGAAACTTTTTTGACAGGGTGATCGATCCCATGCAAGTACCATCGACAGCAGCCGAATTTGCCGACGTGTTCCCGGACGACCAACTTAACTGGTTTCGAGTGACCGGTTCGAAACGCTTCGACTACCCGATTGACTACGACGTCGCCGTGTTGCACGTTGACGAAAACGAGGGCCGCATCGATTTCTTGTCGCGCTGGGCTCCCGATCACTACTGCCACTATCACCGCCACCTCGGTGAGACCTCGGTGCTGGTGCTTGAAGGCGAACATCACGTCGTCGAAACGAAAGATTTCGAAAAAGTGCACAAGATTCGACAACCGGGTTTTTTCGCCACCAACGCCCCCGGCGATTTACACATGGAATATGGCGGCCCTGAGGGGACACTGGTTTATTTCAGCTGCAAGGCGGTGGGTGGTGCCTTGTTCGACGTCGTTGACCAGAACGGTACGGTGCTTAAAACAGCGACGGTCGAAGATTTCACCTCCGGACAGATGTAGTCCGGACGGAGGGCTGTTGACAGCCGCTGTTACGCGGGCTGGAACACAGGCACCTGCCGACCTTCGCGCACTTCAAATCTCAGCGCGACCTTCTGGCCGATGGCGAGCGCGTCGAGATCACAATCGACGATGCTGGTCATTATCGTCGGCCCTTCCGCCAAGGTGACGTAAGCGATGGCGTAAGGCGGATCAGCCCGACGCTGCACGCTCCAGGCGTAGATTTCACCGTTGCCCGAAGCTTCCAGCCATTCGGTGTTGTCGCTCATGCAGAACGGGCAAATCGGCCGTGGATAGTAGTGCGGTTTGCTGCAGTCTCCGCAGCGTGTAAGCAGTAACCGACCTTCAGCTACCGCCTCGAAATAAGGTGCCATTGCGGCGTCCGCCTGCGCATTGTCATCAGATGCCATCGTTCAAACCCGCTCCATGATCAAAGTGCCACTGCCGTGCCGGCTGCCCAGAAATCCACCGGTACCGTGAGCAAGCGCCAGCTTGCAATTCGGTACCTGTACCGCCGGGTGCGCTTCGCCACGCAGTTGCCGGACCGTTTCAAGAATCTTGGTCATGCCGCCGCGGTTACCGGGATGGTTGTTACACAAGCCACCGCCGTCGGTGTTGAACGGCAAGCTGCCACGGCCCGAAATCAGGTTACCGTCGGCAACAAACGGACCGCCCTCGCCCTTTTTGCAGAAGCCCAGATCTTCGAGCTGTATTAGAACTGTAATGGTGAAGCTGTCGTAAAGGGAAACGTAGTCTATGTCGGCAGGCGTGACGCCGGCCTCGGCAAAGGCGTCAACACCTGACCAGCGGCCGGCCGAAAAGGTAATGTCAACCTCCCCACCACGCAGGTGCTTGATGGCTTCGCCAGCACCCAGCACGCGCACCTTTGGCCGCGGCAGGGAGTCGGCGATTTCAGGCGCGACCACGACCACGGCACCGCCGCCGTCGGAGACCACGCAGCAATCCAGGCGATGCAGAGGGTCGGCAAGCATCGGGGAATTGAGCACCTCATCGACGGTGACGACATTTTTGAGCACGGCATGGGGATTATGCTGTGCATGCTCTGACGCGGCGACTTTAATCCAGGCCAGTTGTTCAGATGTCGTGCCAAACTCGTGCATGTGGCGGCGCGCGCACATCGCGTAGATATTGAGCACCGTGGGCCGATACGGCTGCTCGAAGGTAAAGTCAGGCGGAATGACTGCCATTGGCGGACGCCCCGGGGGGGGCGCCACCGGTACGCGGCTTGCCCGCCAGCGTGATCAAGGCAACTTTGCATTTGCCGGCAGCGATCGCCTGTGCAGCGTGATTGACATGCAACAGGTACGACGAGCCGCCCGTTTCCGTATTGTCGATGTGTCGCGGCTGTAGTCCGAGATACTCCGCCATCGAAAGGGCGCCAAGGCCGGGTACATCCCCGGCGCAAAAGTAACCATCGACGTCATTGATGCTTAATCCGGCATCGAGCAGCGCGCCGCGCGCGACCTCGGCGTGCAACTGCGGCAGTGAAACCTCCTCGGCCTTGCGTGTGGGATGTTCAAAAATACCGGCGATATAGGCCTTACCCTTGATACTCATGGTTTTAATCTTTTATTTGAGGATTCGTTATGCTGCGTAATTTCGCATGCCGCAGCGCCAGCGTTCCATTTACGGACAGCGCTTTTACAATGTCGCGCCCACTCCGCGGCGCGCATTTTAAGGAGGTTCAGTCGTGAGCACGAGATCAAACACCATTGACCGCGTAACACTAAGCGAAGCCGTTCGCTTCGCCAACGTACCGACCTTGCTGATGGTGCTGTACCAGATGACCGGAGACCGCAAGTGGCTCGAAGCGCCTTACCGCCCATCACGCGCAACGGGCCTCGGTGACAATGACAGCGCCGGACTATCCGAGTCACTGCAAAACGAAATTCGCGCCGCCGCAGTGGAAGCCATCGATGCCTGGTGCAACGGCACGCCGCTCGCCATCGAATCTCCGAATCGCGAACAACTGGTCGAAATGCTGAGCGTGGCGATGGGCGAGCCCGTACCCACCGAATACGGTGCTTTCACCGAAAGCCTGCTCGGCGAATTCGAAGTTTCAACCGACCCCATCGATTTGCCGGAGGACTTTCACGTGCTGATCGTTGGTGCGGGCGTTTCGGGCATTTGTGCCGGGGTCAACCTGAAAGCTGCGGGCGTACCGTTTACCATTGTCGAGAAGAACCGCGACATTGGTGGCGTGTGGCTCGAGAACCACTACCCGGGCGCCGGCGTAGACACACCCAACCATCTGTATGCATACTCGTTCGCAGTTAATGACTGGCCGTCGTACTTCGCACTGCGCGAGGACATTCACGAGTACCTCACAAAGGTAACCGACCGTTTCGCGCTACGCCCGCACGTGCAATTCGACACGGAAGTCAGGCGCGCCCATTACGACGAAACCCGGCAACGCTGGCAGCTTGAAACGAAAAACGCCGACGGCACCGCCGCAACGCTCGAAGGCAATATGCTGATCAGCGCCAGCGGCATTTTCAATCCACCAGTGTGGCCCGACATTGAAGGCCTTAAAGACTTCAACGGACCCGTCTTCCATACCGCTGAGTGGCGCGATGACGTCGACATCGATGGTAAACGGGTCGCTATCATCGGCAACGGTGCCAGCTGCATGCAGACCGGACCCGAAATTCAAAACCGGGTTGAATCACTGACCATCTTCCAGCGCTCACCACATTGGGCGGCACCCTTCGAACAGTTCAGGAAGTCGGTACCCGCTCCCCTGCGCCAACTGTTTAATGCGGTACCGCTGTATCAGGCCTGGTATCGCGTTCGACTGGGCTGGACCTTCAATGATCGCCTGCACGACTCGCTGCAAAAGGACAAAGACTGGCGCCATCCTACGCGGTCCTTGAATGCCACCAACGACGCGCACCGGGCCTACTTCACCCAATACATCAAATCGGAACTCGGCGAGCGCCAGGATTTGCTGGAAAAAGTGCTGCCAAGCTATCCGCCTTTCGGCAAGCGCATGCTGCTGGACAACGGTTGGTACCGCATGTTGCAGAACGATCACGTCACCCTGGTCGATGACCGCGTCGAACGCATCGAGGGCAACAAAATAGTGGCCGAAGATGGCTCAAGCTACGACGCAGATGTTCTCGTGATCGCGACGGGCTTCGATGTTTTGCGCTTTATCAATACCTACGAAGTAGTTGGTCGCAACAATCGATCCTTGCGCGATGCCTGGGACGACGACAACGCCAGCGCCTATCTCGGCACCGTAGTGCCTGAATTCCCGAACTTTTTTTCACTCTATGGGCCAAACCTGCAGCCAGGGCACGGCGGCAGCTTGGTTGTGGTCGTAGAAATGCAGGTCAGCTACATCATGGACATGCTGCGAAAAATGGCGGCAAACAACATCGGTGCGGTCGAGTGCCGCGAAGACGTTCATTCGGCATATATCAACCGCGTCGATGAGGCTCACCAACAGATGGTGTGGACCCACGCCGGCATGACCACATACTACCGCAACGATCGCGGCCGCATCGTTGTCAACTCGCCGTTTCGCAACGTCGACTACTTTGAGTGGACGCGCCAGGCCAGTCTCGAAGACTACATTGCTGAGCCACAACGAAGCTGAACCCGGGCGCCACGAATTGCATCGCCGCTATGTTCGCGATGGTGGTAGAGCCAATGAGTCGCGCCAAATCGTCAATCCCATCTGTGGTCGCGAACGCGAGCGTTTGACAGCAACAAGCGCACGACCTTCACGTGTAAAGGGCAGCCAGGCAATATCAACCATGCCGATCGTGTGACCACCAGTAAAGCCGTCTTCAGGCAACATTTCTTCGAGCTTCCCGAACGCATCAGACAGGACCAACGCTCTGTCCCGCGAGGTGTCAGCGCTGTCGCTCCGCGGTGCACTACATTGGGCTAGACCAGGCGCGATCCTGCGCTGTCTTTACCGGGGCGTGCGCTATCTGGTGGAAGTTGGCGACGAAGGTGCTTTAGCAGGCTGACATTAGCGCTCGCATGGGTGTCACCTCCTAACGCGCATTCTTTACATCTGCGATCGCTCTAGCAGACCGGTGTCCTTCACTCGCAACGCGTGTCGCGCAGCATCGCCTATCGCGCAAATTTCGAAAGCCTTGGTCGCCTGATCGCTTTTTTTGCCGAAAGACTGTTGCGATCATCCGGGCATCCGCAGATTTTGCATGCCCGCCTGCGGCAAATGCCGACCCTCGTGCCCCGTTTGGCCGGGGCGCGAGGGGTTTGTGCCGTATCGCGCTAGATCGGTGAGTTAACGGCCGATGGGTAGTCGTTGATCCCCAATGAGTCGCGAATATCGGCCGACGGCGACAGGATTATGTCATCCAGCGGAATACCAATCGCATTAGCGACGCGATCGAGCATACTGAAGTTCGCGGCGGTGATGGCCGCTGAAACCACGGCATCAGAACCCGCCTCCTTGGCGAGCATGTCGCGTGCGCTATCAAGCGCACCGGTGTCGGCGGCAACAACAGCCCCGGCAAATCTGACCAGTGCCGTGCCATGATCGAGGCCCGTATCGACACTCACATCGATCGCACCTTCCAGTTTGTAATCCCGACCTTCCAATTTTCCACTCTCACGGAGCATGAATGCATGTGCCGAGGTTCAGTAAAAGCACTGGTTATGTTCTGAAACCTTCGTTGCCACAGCCTCCAGCTGCGCGCGCGACAGCGCATGACCATTGTCGGCAGCGAAATCCATCAGCTTCTCACCTGGGAAATATTGCGCTTCGACCAGATCGATCACCCGCCGGCCTTCCTCCGGTACCAGTGTCACAGCTCGCCAGACGTTGCCGCGCGGAACCTGCCCATACAAAGACTTTGCAGTCGCCCCGCCCTCCGGCAGGTTCGGAATCGACGCCGTAAAAAAACCTTCATCTGCGGCCTCGGCCGGCCGTGTGAACGCGGGCTTCGCGTCGTCCGCTGGCTCAGCCAACGGGCGCGGCGCAACGCCCAGGCCGCGCGCAAACACATCCAGGTTCACGATACGTGACACCAACGCCACGATTTCAACGTAGGCGCCCTCGGTCACGCCTTCGCTTTGTACCCGCGAACAGAATTCACGATTAACACCAATACCCCCGAGCGCGACCTCGCGCACCAGACGCTGAACCGGTGCCGGCAGCGCCATGATGTCGGCGAGCGCCTCATCGCCGGCCGATTCCTGCAGGCCGGCCTCGACGCGGACCTTACGCGCGAAGGCCGCGACTGCCGTGCGTTGCGCGGCACTGCCCCAGGTGCCACATTGGGCGAACGACTGTAGTTCGCCGGCATGGAGCACTTCAATCGCCGCACCTGGACGGTGCGCGCTGTCTGCATAAAAACTCATATCAGGTTCCCTTAGTCGAGACTTGGTGCCCGACGGCTATTCATTAAAGTACGGAATACCAACGTTTCCGCTACCCACCACTTCCGTCCCTTTAGCAAGCGAGGTGCGTCGGGTCATCGGGATCACTTCGCCAGCCTTGCGGATACGGCCGACTTCGAGAATCGTCGCACTCACGGTCTGGCAGTGTGGCCGCGCCCAGAGTTCATCAAACCAACACTTTACGCTTGGAAATTTGGCCCATTCCTCATCGGTTAACACGCCACCTGCGTGATGCGAAACAAACTCGTGGAAGCTCTGCAGATCGGCAAAGCTGATTTCGTCACCGCATAGGAATTTGGAATCGCTCAACCAGTCTTCTAGCAGGCCCATTGATTCTTCGAGCACACAGCGGCCCTTTTGAATTTCCTTCGAGTAGTCCCTATCGCCCCAGATGCTGACGGCAAAGTTGGAATAAAAAAATGCGCCGGCGCCGCGGCGCAGAGTCGTCGAGTGCCAGTGCAGGAACTGTTGAACGATGGCGCGTTCTTCGAGCGTCCCACCAAACCAGTTGGGCGCGACCTTAAATTTTTCATTGAGGTAATAGGCAATCGCCGCGCTCTCGTAAAGCACGAAGTCGCCGTCGACAAGTATCGGCACCTGGCCGGTCGGGTTCTACTGCTTTTTGAAGTCATCTTTCTCATTGAGGCCCGACATAATGTCGACGATTTCTTCCTCGAAGGGGATATCGTTTTCGAGCATGAACTGCTGCACCGCGCGGCACGGTTGCGAAGCCGGATGATGTAGGTATCGAAGTGTTGAAGCCATGACGTCCTCCATCGGGCATTAATTGTGTGCTGTTGCTCGGTAGCGGCCGCGGCGCCATAAGCAAGCAGCAACGGCTGGTCCTCTGACACGGTCCGACGCTGTGGCCGGGCTGCCATCATCTCACGAACACCGACGTTATCAATCAAGGCAACAGATTGCCTGCGCCGCTGTCGTCAGCAGGACGCGCTGCCGCCGCGTCCATAAAATCGCAGTCGACAATACCGGCCTCGATTAGGCGTTCGGGACGGCGACGGATCTGCGGCTCAACGGAATTGCCGCGCACCGTGAAGCAATAGGGTGCAGACACACCCTATACCCTGTATCCAGTGCCACCAGAGTGGTTGTCCCATGAGCGCTTTCAACGATCCCGCACGCCGCAGGTTTTTGAAGGTGGGCGTCGCCGCGAGTGCGCCTGCCGGGCTGCCGCTAAGCGCCGAGGCCCGCACGTCAAGCGTCAGGCGCTATCTCCGCCTAGGCCGTACCGAGCCTGAGATCTCTGATATTTCCTTCGGTTCCAGTCGACTGCGGGACGACCAGGATGATCTGCTGCACCAAGGGCATCACGGTCAGCGATTTTTGTGCGCCCACGCATCGGATGCTGGCCTGACGCGTGAGCGCCCGGGGCATCCCAAGCGGCAAGCTGCTGCCTGTATGCGCTTTTGGCATCATGTCCGAATTACAATCCTGACGTCGGACGTGAAATTACCTGGCCCTAATCATGGTTCCGGCGCCCGGCAAGGCATCGAAGTGGCGGTCTTGTCATTCGATGTCAGAATACACAGATGCTGCTGACTGACGTCGGCCGCAATCACCGCACGGCTGACCACCGAAACCCAAGTTCGAAATCTGGATCTTTAAGCTCATGACCGCCCCCAAGTTTCACGCCTTTTGTTATTGCACCGTCGGCTCGCGCGAGGAAATCGAACGGGGCATGGCCGGCCAGGATGGCAAACTTTACCAGCGCATGCTGAACAACCTCGCCGAGTACGTGACCATTTGCGACGAGGCCGGCTTTGCCGGTTTCGGTATCGAGGACGCGCAGGTTGAGCACCATGCGG
>CAXGUU010000118.1:0-9776 GCA_964012875.1 uncultured bacterium | reverse complement strand
CAGAATCAATCAGACCGGGCGACCGCGGATAGCGGCTGGCTTTACGCTTATCGAGCTGATGATCGTACTGGTCATCGTCGGTATTCTCGCGGCGATCGGCTACCCCGCTTATGTCGACTACGCCGACCGGGCACGACGCTCCGACGGCAAAACCCTGCTCATGGACGCCGCAGCACGCATGGAGCGGTACTACTACGACAACAATCAATATACGCAGACCTTAACCAACCTCGGTTACGCTGCTGGCATCGTCACATCTGCAGATGGAAGCTACGTATTAAATAATCCTGCCGTTGGCGCCACCGGCAGCATCAACACTAGTTATAGCCTTACGGCGCAAATCAATCCTGCGCAGAGCTTCGAGGATGATTGCGGCAATCTCACACTCGACAACCGCGGCACCGAAGGAGTCACGGGTTCTGAGTCCGTCACCGAGTGTTGGGGTCGGTAGCGACTCCGGGTGATAAACAGCGGCACTTCCTTGATGTTCCGCACGCTGTCTAAAGGTCGGCAGAAAACCACTCTACTGGTTTTGCTGCTGACTACGGTTTCGCTCCCCGTCTGTGCGGTCAGCCTGCATAAGTGGGCCGATGAGAACGGCAACGTGCACTACTCCGATAAACCACCGCCCGGCCAGCAAACTGAAACCATCCAGGTTGATACCGGCCGTGTCGACGACAGCAATACCAAACGACTCGACGGCTACCAGGAACAGGTGGACGAGATCTTTACGAAGCGCGGTAAAGAAAAAGCGGAAGCTGACAAGGAAGCAAAAAAAATGGCTAAAATCAAAGCGCACTGCGAAGATTCACGCGCCAAGCTCGTACGGCTGCAAACATCTTCCCGCCGACAGAAAATCAACGAAAAAGGCGAACAGGTATTTATCGAGGAATCACAACGCCAGGAATGGATAAAAACGGCGGAGGCAGAAATTGCCAAACACTGTCCCTGAAGGCCCGCCAGTAGTTTGAATTCAGCGCGCGTGCGGTGTGATGAAATCCGGAGGTGCCCGACCTCGCCGTCCGACCGGTTTACATGTGATGGCTGGTCTCGCTCACTTCACCGGCCTTAACCAACTCGCGGGGCAAGCTGAAAACAACTTGCTCTTTGATACCCGGCACTTCGGCGACTTCAAGACCACCGTGATCGCGCAAAGTCTGTACAACGTGTTCAACCAGAATCTCCGGCGCTGAAGCACCGGCCGTCACCGCGACGCTTTTCTTGCCCTGCAACCATTCGGTGCGGATCTCATCGGCACTATCAATCAGGTAGGCCGAGATTCCCTGCTTTTCGGCTATCTCTTTCAGCCGGGTTGAATTCGAACTCGTCTGGGAACCGACCACCAGGATCAAATCACAGTACTCGACCATCTTCTTCACCGCATCCTGACGATTCTGGGTTGCGTAGCAAATATCTTCCTTCTTCGGACCGACTATCTTGGGAAAGCGCTCTCGCAATGCCGTGATGACTTCGGCCGTATCATCCATCGACAGGGTCGTTTGGGTGACAAAGGCGAGGTAGTCGGGATCTTTGACCGTCATTTTCCAAACGTCATCGACGGACTCCACCAGGTACATACCACCGCGGCCATCAGCAAACTTCTGATACTGTCCCAGCGTGCCCTCAACTTCAGGATGCCCGGCGTGGCCGATAAGGATGCATTCGCGCCCTTCATCCTGGTAGCGACCGACCTCCATATGGACCTTGGTCACCAGTGGACAAATGGCGTCGAAAACGCGGAGTTTGCGCCGCGCCGCTTCTTCCCGCACCGCCTTGGCAACGCCGTGAGCGCTGAAAATGACCGTCGCGTCGTCGGGCACCTCGTCGAGTTCGTCAACGAAAATGGCGCCTTTGTCGCGCAGGCCGTCCACGACGTATTTATTGTGAACGACCTCATGACGTACGTAGACCGGCGCGCCAAAGAACTCTAGCGCGCGTTCAACAATCGCAATTGCGCGATCAACGCCGGCACAAAAGCCGCGGGGATTAGCTAACTGAATCTGCATGGATTTCACCTGGGGCAGCAATGTTGCGGCGCAATTATACCGTCCGGGCGGCCACAAACGGCCGCAAGATGATTCAAAATCTGATCAAACGCCACGGAATTCGACCCCGGGCACCGATGCCGCGCCCCGGGGAAGGGGGCGGAAACGCATTCTGCCGTTCAGCGGCCTTCAGCCCCGTTCTGCTCGGGCGCCCCGTCCGGTTCATAGGTCGTTCCGCGAACGAGCAGCATCAATGCGCCGATGGAGATGGCGGAATCGGCCACGTTGAACGCTGGCCAGTACCAGGTTTTGTAGTAGAGCTGGATGAAGTCAACGACGTAACCGAGCACGGTCCGATCGATCAGATTACCCACGGCACCACCGAGTATGAGGGACAGGGCCATAGGCGCCCAAAGCTGCCGTGCGTCGAGCGTGCGTAGCCAGAGGACAATGCCAACGGAAACCACGACGGCGACGCTTGAGAAAAACCATCGCTGCCAGCCCGGCTGGTCATCGAACAGGCTGAAGGCGGCGCCGGTGTTATAGAGCAACGTCAGGTTAAAGCCCGGAGTTATTGCAACCGGGACCCCGTAGGTGAGCGACGACGCAGCGGCGAATTTTGTGAGCTGATCCAGCGCCACGATCGCCACGGCCAGCGCCAGCCAGCGTCCGAGCTTAAGCGGCATGAAATTCGAACGTGAGTTTTTCGCGCGCCACCTCGCAGTCACGGTGGATTTGCTCCGCCATCAACTCGAAGGAATCAAAATTCATGTCGTCACGAATCTTGTCGCAGAACTGGACGCGGATGCGGCGACCATAAATGTCATCATCGAAATCGAACAGATGTACCTCGAGCACGAAACGGGGATCATCAATAATCGGGCGCGAACCGATGTAGGCGATGCCGAGTCGTTCATCCTCACCAAGACCATGTACGCGGACGGAGAATATGCCTGCAAGCGGACTTCGCAGACGATGCATGTCGAGATTGGCGGTTGGGAAGCCCCACTCCCGGCCCTGCTTGTGTCCTTCCACCACGACGCCTTCCATCCAGTAGGGGTGCCCTAACATGCGGATGGCTTCCTTCATGTAACCGTGTCGCAGGAGCTTGCGGATGTAAGTGCTCGAAATGCGCTTGCCGATGAACAGAAATGGCGGCATCTGCTCAATCGTAAAGGCGTGCCGCTGGCCGAGACGCTGTAATAAACTGAAATCACCACCGCGATCGTTGCCGAATCGAAAATCGTCACCGATGATCAGTGTCTTGATGCCGAGTTTTTCAACCAGGATCTGTTCGACGAACTGCTGCGGCGAATAATGCGAAAGTTTTTTCGTAAACGGCAGCACCAGCAGGCGGTCGACGCCGAGTTCTTCAATCAATTCGAATTTTTCGCGGAATCTTGAGAGCCGTGGCGGCACGCGACCGCGGCGGAAAAACTCGGCCGGCTGCGGCTCGAAGACGATCACGGTACTCGGCACGTCATGCTCATCGGCATTGCGTTTCAGCCGTTTGATGATCTCGCTGTGACCGAGGTGCACGCCATCGAAATTGCCGATTGTGGCAACTGAGCCGAAGTGCTCCGCGCTTAGGTTGTGTATTCCACGAATGAGTTGCATGGGCAGCGCCGGAGAACCGCGGCGGAAAAGCTCAATAATTTAGAAAGCTCTGATCCAGTTCAGAACATGGCGATTATACGCTGCGCGACAGCTTTACCATATGTCGCGGCCGTAATCCGCACACCGCCAGCGTCAGAAAGTAGACCGCGGCGCCGCCGAGCACAGCGCCGCCCAAGTGGGTAGCGCGTTCAGGGATCGACCACGTCAGCCACAGGCCGACGTCCGCAGGCACCAGCCAAATCAACAAACCGGACATTACCATGAGCGCGAGCGCGACCCTCAGTAGAAAAACCGGCCAGCCGGTCTGTGTGCGGTAAACGCCGTCCTGGTGCAAACCGCGCCACAGTAATCCGGCGTTGAGGCAAGCCGACAATGTTGTCGCCAACGCGAGGCCGGCGTGCGCGAGAGGAAAGACCAGCAAAACGTTCAGCACCATGTTCGCCACCATGGCGATAATGCCAATGCGAACCGGCGTTCGCGTGTCCTGGCGCGCGAAATATCCTGGTGCCAGCACTTTGATCAGAATGAACGCCAGCAGACCACCCGAGTAGGCGACCAGGCTGCGCGAAGCCATTGCCACGTCACGTTCGCCCATGGCGCCATAGCCAAACAGGCTCGCGAGCATTGGACCCGCCAGCAACGCCAGGGCCACGGCGGCTGGCAATCCCATCAAGAACACCCATCGTAAAGCCCAGTTCAGCGTGTGCGCAAATTCGTCGCCGTCGTTCTTGCTGAACTGGCTCGACAGTGTGGGCAGCACAACCGTGGCCAGCGCGATGCCAAACACACCTAGAGGGAATTCGATGAGGCGATCGGAGTAGTAAAGCCAGGAAATGCTCCCGGTCTCGAGAAACGACGCGATGATCGTGTCCAGCATCAAATTGATTTGTGCCACTGAGACGCCGAACATCGCCGGCCCCATCAGCCGCAGAATTTGTCGTACCCCGGGATGGTTGAACGAGACTGTGGGACGTATCGGCAGCTTCAATCCAACCAGCGCCGCCCATTGCAGCAGCAGCTGGGCGACACCGCCCGCGAGCACACCCATGGCCAATGCCATCACCGGGCGTTCGAGCTGTGGTGCCAACCACAATGCGGCGCTGATCAGCGCCACATTCAGCAATACCGGCGTGACCGCGGGGACCGCAAAACGACCGTAGGTGTTCAAAACACTGCCAGCGAGCGCCGTAAGTGAAATAAAACCGAGATAGGGAAAGGTCAGGCGCAACAAATCCGCAGCTAGTCCGGCCTTGTCGGGCTCGTCGATAAAACCCGGCGCGAACACCATTATGAGCGCGGGCGCCGCGAGCACACCGAGCGCGGTCACCACCATCAGTACCAGGCCCAGGGTGCCGCCGGCCGCGCCGATCAAGGAGCCGACTGCATCTTCGCCGTGTTTCTCCCGATACTCGGCGAGCACCGGCACAAAGGCCTGGGCAAAGGCCCCTTCGGCAAACAGGCGGCGAAAAAGATTGGGAATCTTGAAGGCGACGAAGAATACGTCGGCTGCGGCGGAGGCCCCGAAAATCTTGGCGATAGTAACATCGCGCACGAAGCCCATGACCCGCGAAATGAGGGTCATCTGGCTCACCACCGCGGTTGATCGCAACAGTCGTTTAGTCAGCGTTTGTGTCCCGGCGAGTGAAATGCCTCGTGAGCAGGCAATTATATGCCCAACAATTACGAATTCGGGGCCAAAACATTGACAATCAAACCCTAAATCAGCATAGTGCCGCGCCTTCTGCCAGACACAACCCCGGAGTTTCGCTTGGCCAATTCATCGCAAGCCAGAAAACGCGCCCGACAGGCTGAAAAGCGGCGCATGCATAACGCTGGTCGGCGGTCGCTGTTCCGTACCCGTATCAAGCAGGTTCTGCGCGCCGTCGACGCCGGTGACAAGCCCGCGGCCGAAAGTGCCCTGGGGGCAGCTGTACCGGTAATAGACCGCATGGCTGGTGCCAAAATCATCAGCAAGAATAAAGCAGCCCGGCACAAATCTCGCTTAAGCCGTAAAGTTCAGTCCATGGCTTAGCTGCCAGTGCTGACAAGGACATCAAACGCCCTGGCAGAAAACCGGCATTAGCCGGTTTTTTTGTGTCCGCCCGATTGCTACAGCGGGGCTTCAAGCAGCAGATTGTCGCGGTGGATGAGTTCCGGTTCATGGACAAAACCGAGGACGCCCTCAATCTTCGAAGAAGCAACCCCGGCTATTTTGCGGCAATCTTCGGAATCGTAGTTGATCAGACCGCGGCCAATCTCGGCGCCCGTGTTGTTTGTCAAAGTCACCAGTTCACCGCGCGAGAACTCACCCTCGACTACCTGCACGCCGACCGCGAGCAGGCTCTTACCGTCAGCGCAAAGCGCCTTTTCCGCGCCGGCGTCCAGCATCAGCCGACCTCGCGGCCGGATTGAGCCGCCGAGCCATTGCTTGCGTGCCGCGAGCTTTTCGCCACCCGCGTGCAGCAACGAACCAATGGCCTCACCACGCGCAATGGTTTCGATCACGCCCGGCACTTTGCCATTGGCGATAATGGTTGAGGTCGCCGAACGCGCGGCCAGCCGCGCCGCCCGAATCTTGGTGCGCATCCCGCCGCGTCCCCAGGCGCCGCCCTCGCCGGCAGCAGCTTCAAGGCCGGCGTCGTAGACGTCCGTGTATTCGATCAACTGAGCGTGTTCGTCGCGCCTGGGGTCGGCAGTCATCAGGCCGTCCTGGTCAGTCAGAATGACAAGCAAATCGGCTTCGACCAGGTTGCAAACCAATCCTGCCAGGGTGTCGTTATCACCCAGACTGATCTCAGCGGTGGCCACGGTATCGTTCTCATTGACCACCGGGAACACCCCCAGTCCCAACAGGGTCCACAAGGTGCTGCGGGCATTGAGATAGCGTTTGCGATCGGACAAATCTTCGTGGGTCAGCAACACCTGCGCCGCGCGCGAGCCGCTGGTCTCGTAAGCCTGGTCCCAACCGCGCACGAGGCCCATCTGCCCGACGGCAGCAGCGGCCTGTAACTGGTTCAATACATGCGGGCGTTCTGACCAGCCGAGACGTGACGCCCCTTCAGCAACTGATCCAGAGGTTACCACGACAATTTCGTGGCCTGATTTCTGGAGCCTGACCATCTGCCCGGCCCAGTCGCGGATCGCATCAAGATTAAGTCCGACGCCGGCATTGGTGGCGAGTGCACTACCCACTTTAATCACCCAGCGTTTGCTGCTGCCGAGGCGCCGACGCATTTCCAGCGGATCAGTTGTCATCGTCTGGGTCATCGTTGAGGCGATTGTAAATCGCCCACATCAGTTCCTGACAGCCGGCGCCGGTCGCCGCTGATATTCGGAACGTGTTTCCAGTCCATCCGGCGGCCGCAATCAGCGCCGCAGTGCTATCGACATCCTCTTCCGAACAGAGGTCCGTCTTGTTCAGGACCAACCAGCGCTCACGCCCTGCCAGTTCGTCGTTGTGGGCAGCAATCTCTGCCGAGATGGTGTTGAAGTCCTGCAGCGGTTCGCGTTCCGGATCGAGGCCAGACACGTCAACGAGGTGCAGCAGCAAGCGCGTGCGTTCGAGATGCTTCAAAAATTGCAGGCCAAGACCGGCGCCCTCGGCGGCACCTTCAATGATGCCCGGAATGTCGGCGATGACGAAGCTCTGCTCATGCCCTAAGCGAACGACGCCAAGGTTGGGTACCAGTGTTGTGAACGGGTAGTCAGCGACCTTGGGGCGCGCCGCTGAAACCTGACGAATCAGAGTCGATTTCCCCGCATTAGGCAAGCCGAGCAGGCCGACGTCGGCCAGGAGCTTCAATTCCAGGCGCAATTCGCGCTCTTCGCCCGGCGTACCCTTGGTTGTCTGGCGCGGGGCCCGATTGGTGCTGCTCTTGAAGCGCGTATTTCCCAGACCGTGAAATCCGCCCTGGGCGACGAGCAAGGGTTGATTTTCGCTCACTACGTCGCCGATCAACTCTGCGGTGGCGGCGTCGTAGACCAACGTCCCCAGCGGGACGTCGATATTCAGATCATCAGCGCTCTTACCACTGCGCTCACGACCGGCGCCGGGCTGCCCATTATCCGCCCGAAACAGGCGCTTGAAGCGAAAATCGACGAGGGTGTTCAGACCTGAGTTTGCATGCAGGTAAACGCTGCCGCCATCGCCACCGTCGCCACCATCCGGGCCACCGCGTGGAATGTATTTTTCGCGGCGAAAACTCAAGCAGCCGTCTCCGCCCTTTCCGGCAGACACGGTAATGGTGGCCTCATCAACGAATTTCACGGTTACTTGCTCTACTTACGCCAAGCTTCTTGCCCACAAACAAAAAACCCCGTCTTGGACGGGGTTTTTTCGCGCAATGTCCGATTGGCGACTAACCGGTCACGACACTCACGAATTTTCTGTTCTTCGGGCCTTTTTGCTCAAACTGCACGGCCCCGTCGACGGTTGCGAACAAGGTGTGATCGCGACCAATACCAACATTGGGACCGGCATGAAAGTGGGTCCCGCGCTGGCGCACGAGAATGTTGCCGGCTTTCACCTGCTCGCCGCCAAAGCGTTTCACACCCAGTCGTTTCGATTCTGAATCGCGACCGTTACGAGTACTGCCGCCTGCCTTCTTATGTGCCATGGCCCTATCCTTTATTAACGCCGGTGATTTCGACCCGGGTGTAGTTTTGCCGGTGTCCCATCGTGCGACGGTAGTGCTTGCGGCGCTTGAACTTGATGATGCGAATCTTCTCTCCGCGCCCGTGTTCGACGACTTTGGCCTGCACATTCGCACCGGCAACCAGTGGCGTACCGACCGTGACGTCATCACCATCTGAGAGCATCAGCACCTCGTCGAACTGGATCTCGGCACCAACTTCACCAGCAAGGGATTCGATATTGAACTGGTCGCCGGCGGCAACACGATACTGTTTGCCACCGGTTTTAATCACTGCGTGCATGTCTGTAACCTTGATGTTCGGCCGCAAGGAAAAGCGACCGGTCTTAAATCGAGCGCGATTCTAAAGAAATCACCCTTTCGAAACAAGAAGATATTCCCGCAATTTGCCGATTTGATTGGTAATTTTGACTCGCTCTTGGCAAGATGGCGACCCCGCCGAAAGTGCCGATAGCGCGGCCGAATCCCGTGGAAAAAACGCAGTCGCCCCCTGATATCGACCAATTGCGCGCCCTTGTCGCCGAAGATTCTGTCGCGGTCGACCGGCTGATCAGGGCGCGTTTGTACTCCGACGTACCGCTGATTAACCAGCTCAGCCACTACATTATCCAGGGTGGCGGCAAGCGGCTCCGCCCTTTGCTGGCGCTGCTGAGCGCCAAGGCCGGCGGCTATGAGGGACACAAACACGTCGAAGTCGCGGTCATACTGGAGTTGGTGCATACCGCAACGTTGCTCCATGATGATGTGGTCGACGCCTCAAAACTCCGCCGCGGGCGCGAAACCGCCAACCTTGTATGGGGCAACGAGGCCAGCGTGCTTGTAGGCGATTTCCTCTATTCCCGCGCGTTTCAGATGATGGTTGATCTGGAAAACATACGCGTGCTGGAAATTTTGGCTGACGCAACCAATACCATCGCCCAGGGCGAGGTTATGCAGCTGGTAAACTGCCACGACCCGAATATCAGCGAAGAACGGTATTTAACGACCATTCACAACAAAACCGCAAAACTGTTCGAAGCGGCAGCCACCATTGGCGCCATCATCGCGGGTACTGACGGCGCGTTTGAAAACGCCATGGGCGCCTTCGGCCGCCATATCGGGGCTGCCTTTCAGCTCGTAGATGACGCCATGGATTACAGCGTATCGAGCGAGGATATGGGCAAAAACATCGGCGACGACCTCGCGGAAGGCAAACCAACTCTGCCTTTACTCTATGCCATGTGGAACGGCACAGACGAAGATGCCGCGCTCATTCGCAAATCAATCGAAGACGGCGGGCTCGAGCACATCGCGCAAATCTTAAACGCAATTGAATCAACCGGGGCCATCACTTACACTTTCGCCCGCGCTCAGGCCGAGGCCGACGCGGCGACCGCCGCGCTGGCGGAAATCCCGAAGTCTCCTTACAGCACGGCCCTGGAAGCGCTGGTCGAATTTTCGGTCCACCGGAATTTCTGACCAATCACACCGAGTCGGGGTGTAGCTCAGCCTGGTAGAGCACTGCCTTCGGGAGGCAGGGGTC
>CAXGUU010000117.1:0-9784 GCA_964012875.1 uncultured bacterium | reverse complement strand
TCAAGCTTTGTCTTACGCAAGGTCATTAACAACACCGAGCTTCCGCTCGACCACATCCGCTAACGTGATTTCGCAGGTCTACGGATGTTGAACGACCGCACGATCGGGCCGCTTGTGGCCAGCAATTCACTGGCGCTGGCTGTCGCCGCTTACGAAAGCTTGTCGTTAATCGACCTGCTCGTGCTCTAATGGGCTCAAAACGTGGTTATCGGCATTGCGAACATCGCCCGCATCCTGAAACTGGAGGGTTTCTCAGCCGCTGGTTTCATGATGAACGACGAATCGGTCAGCGCCACGCCGGCAGGTAGACGTCAGGTTGCATGGTTCTTCGCTGGCCACTACGGCACTTTCCATGCTTTCCATTTCTTTTTCCTCTTTCAGGCTGGCGCCGGTGCGACACTGTCGACGTCCTGGCTATGGCTCTGCGCCGCAGGATTCGCAGTCAATCACTAGTTTTCGTTTCGCCAACATTGCGCACACGATCTCGCCGGGCGCCCTAACATAGGCAGCTTGATGGCCACGCCCTACCGGCGCGTCGTTCCAATGCATATCATGGTCATCGTCGGTGGTTTGTTGATGGATGCCATGGCAGGTTTGCTGATCTTCGGGGGCGTTGAAAACCGTGGCTGATGTCGCCATGCACGCCGCTGAACACCGTCGCTACAAAAAACACCTCGACCCCGACCGGCTACCCTGATCGACACCGAACAGTCCCATGCAAAACCTCTGTCACTGGATTTTCGATCTCGACGGTACGCTGACCATCGCCCAACACGATTTTGACGCGATTCGCCGCGAACTGGGCGTCCCCGAGGGCACGCTCATTCTGGAATACATCGCGCAATGTCCGGCTGACCGGGCGCGCGCACTCGAACGGCAGCTGCGCGAGATCGAACACGATCTCGCTGAGCAATCGCTGGCCGCCGAAGGGGCAGTCGAGCTGGTTGAGATGCTGCTCGAGGCCGATGCTGATCTCGGCATACTGACCAGAAACACCCGGCAGAACGCCATGACCTCGCTGGCCAGCGTCGGGCTCGGTCATTGCTTTGTACCCGAGAACATCGTGGGGCGCGACGAATCGCCGCCCAAGCCCGCGCCAGACGGAATTCATTTCCTGCTCGAGCGCTGGCAGGCGTCGCGCGAGCGCTCAGCGATGGTCGGCGACTTTCGTTTCGACCTGGAAGCCGGCCGCGCCGCAGAGGTGTTGACCATCCATGTCTCTCACCCAGATGCTGAGCAATGGCCGGAAATCACTGATCACAGGTTCGACTCGCTCATGGCACTGGCGCATGCGTTGCGCGACCGTCTATGAATTCGCTATTCCCAGTAGCCAACCGAATGAACCGCACCGGCCGGCAAAGGAGCAAATTCTAAGTGTCAGACTTTGATGACCAGCTGCACGTCTTACTGCAGCGAGTTGTTGGCAAACAGTGCCAGTTGCTGAATGCTAAACGCCTCGGTGGCGGGGCGAGTCAGGAAACCTATGCTATCGATACCAACAATGTCGATGGTCCGCGCCGCTTCGCGCTCAGGCGCGCCGCCGGCGGTGGCGATGACATCAACGATCACGGCGGCACCGGTCTCGCGGTCGAGGCACTGCTCATGCGGCTCGCTGCCGAGCATGGCGTGCCGGAACCACAGGTGCTACACGTGCTTGAACCCGACGATCAACTCGGCAGCGGCTTCCTGATGACCTGGGTGGATGGCGAAACCCTGGGCGCACGGATCGCCCGAAACGACAAATTCGCCGCGGTCCGTCCCAAGCTTGCCTTCCAGTGTGGCGAAATCCTGGCGCGCATTCACGCCATCGACATCGCCGCCCACAAACTCGAGCAACATCTCGAAGTCCTGACACCGGAATCTTTTGTGCGCCAGCACTGGCAGCGTTATCAGGCGCTCGAAACACCACAACCCATGATTGACTACACCGCACGCTGGTTGCTTGAGCACCTGCCAAAAACCTCGGCCATGACGCTGGTACACAACGATTTCAGGAACGGCAACCTCATGGTGGATCCCACGGCGGGTGTTTGCGCAGTCCTCGATTGGGAGGTGGCACACATTGGCGATCCGATGCGGGACCTCGGCTGGATTTGCACCCCGTCCTGGCGCTTCGGAGTCGATGAGTTTGAAGTCGGGGGCTTCGGACATATCGATGGTCTGATCGCCGGCTACGAGTCGGTCAGTGGGACGCGCGTCAACCGGGAGGCGATCCACTACTGGCAGGTTTTCGGTGCATTCTGGTGGGCGATCGGTTGCCTTTTTATGGCGGAGCATTACCGCAGCGGGCCGGACAGTTCGGTTGAACGGCCGGGGATCGGGCGCCGTAGCTCTGAATGCCAGGCGGACTGCGTCAATCTCCTCATACCGGGCCCGGTCGCACCGCTGCCAACGAATCCCGGGACTGAGGACGACAACATGCCCAACACGCGCGAACTGATCGAAAGCGTGCGTGATTTTCTGCGCGAGGACGTTCACGCTGCTACCGAAGGACGTCTGAAGTTTCTCGCCCGCGTGGCCTCGAATTCGCTCGACATCGTACTCCGCGAACGTGATCACGATGACGCACTTAAGCGGCATGAGGCCGGACGCCTTGAGGCGTTGCTCAGCTCGACCGGTTCGATCGAAGATCTACGCTGGTCCCTCGTTCGCGGCTTGCGCGACGAAAAATTTGCGCTCGATGACGAACGCCTGACGGCCCACCTGCGCAACACCGTCATCGCTCAACTTTCACTCGATCAACCCGCTTATCCGGCCCTGAACAAAGCGCTGACAGACCAACGCGAATAGCTGCAGTCCAACACAGAGACAACCCCGCAAGGGCGAGTTTTTCTGTCATTATCCCCGGCTCAATCAGTGTATGGTTGTCCCCCGATCATCAGGAGTACTAGTACAGAACGATGTGGCATTTCGACACTGACCCCGAATTTCAAACGCAACTCGACTGGATCGATGACTTTGTCCGCGAAAAGGTCGAACCTCTGGACCTCCTGCTCGGCAGCCAATGGAATATCCATGATCCGCGTTTTCAGAAACTGGCTCGCCCGCTCCAGGCCGAGGTTCAGGCACGCGGCCTGTGGGCCTGCCATCTCGGGCCTGAGCTCGGGGGCAAAGGGTACGGCCAGGTCAAACTTGCGCTCATGAATGAACTGTTCGGCCGCTCGCGATTCGGGCCCATCATATTCGGCAGTCAGGCGCCCGATACCGGTAACGCGGAAATCCTTGCGCACTACGGCACCGGGGCACAAAAAGAACGGTTCCTGACGCCGTTGCTTGCCAACGAAATCGTCTCCTGCTTTTCGATGACCGAACCGCAAGGCGGGGCTGATCCCCTGGTCTTCACGACCCGCGCGATCGCCGATGGCGATGAATGGGTGATTTCCGGCGAGAAATGGTTTTCCTCGAACGCCCGTTATGCCGCGTTCCTGATTGTCATGGCGGTTACGGACCCGGATGCAGCCCCCTACAAGCGCATGTCGATGTTCATCGTGCCGAGTGATACCCCCGGCATTGAAATTATTCGCAACCTGACGTTCTACGGCGAACCCGAAGCGACCCATGCCTACATGCGCTATGACGATGTACGCGTGCCGAAAGAAAATATGCTCGGTGGCCGCGGCGACGCCTTCGTCGTAGCCCAGGTTCGCCTCGGCGGCGGCCGCCTGCATCACGCTATGCGCACGGTGGCGCAGTCGCGCCGGGCGCTGGAGATGATGTGCGAGCGTGCCCTGTCCCGCACCACGAAGGGTGAATTGCTCGCCAACAAGCAAATGGTGCAGGAGAAAATCGCCGACTCCTGGGTGCAGCTAAGACAATTTCGCCTCCTGGTCCTGGAAACGGCGTGGCTCATTGACCAGGGTCACGACTACAAATCGATTCGCAAACATATTGCCGCGGTCAAAAGCGCTATGCCGGGTGTACTCCACGATATCGCGGCACGTGCGCTTCAGGTGCATGGCTCTCTGGGGCTGTCGACAGAAATGCCGTTTTCAGACTGGGTCATGAATTCCTACCACATCGCGCTGGCCGATGGCCCGACCGAGGTTCACAAGGTAACCGTGGCTCGGGAAGTGCTGAAGGAATACGAACCTACAGAAAAATTGTTTCCGGATTATCATTTACCGGCCGAACATCAGCGTGCGCTCGACCTCTATGGTGATTTGCTAGACGACCTGTCCGTCACTGGCTGAACCGCACCCTTCCTCAGCCCAAAACCTGGAACCTGCCGTGATCATTGACCCTGAATCGACCGAACCGGTCAATATTTACAAACTCATGATTGGATCGATCACGCCGCGCCCGATTGCGTTCGTGTCGACAGTTGATACCGATGGCGTAGCGAACCTCGCGCCTTTCAGTTTCTTCACGGGCGTGAGCGCCAACCCACCGGCGGTTGGTTTCAGCCCAGTAGTAACGCGCGGTGGTCGTCGACGGGATTCACGACTGAATGCCGAGGCCACGGGGGAATTTGTCGTCAACATCGTCTCCCAAAACATTGCGACGCAAATGAACGAAACAGCAGTCGACGTACCACCCGAGGTCGACGAATTCAAACTGTCCGGCCTGACGCCGGCGGCGTGCGAAGTTGTGAAAGCACCGCGGGTCGCGGAAGCCCAGGTCAGCATGGAATGCAAGCTCATCCAGGTCGTTGAGATTGGCACGGAAACTCTCGGGGGCGCGTTTGTTATCGGAGAGGTTGTGCGCTTTCATGTTGATGACTCAATTATCGATGACTTTCGCATCGATGCGGAGAAGCTGGATACCATAGGACGCATGGGTGGCAACACCTATGCACGCACCCGCGACCGCTTCGACCTTGATCGTCCCGATCTTGAAAAAACGATGGCGCGCCTGAAATCATAGGCTCCAGTACGCGTTCCATGCACTTCCAGTGGCTTAATGCACTCCGCCTCGCAGCAATCCTGGCGGGCCTGCCGATGCTTGTCTATTGGGCGGGAAAGGAACAGGCTCTGGATCTGGAATCCGGCTTTTCAGTCGGCCTCCTCGGCGGCATCGCTTTAAGCCAACTCTCGATGGTCCTCTACGCGATTCGCTTTCGCACCGTTTTGACCACCGTGGGCATACACCTGCCAATTATGACGGCGCTCCGCATGACCGCGCTGTCGCTGTTTTACTATTTTTTCGTACCTTTGTCCGTAGGCAGCGACATCACCAAGTTTGTTAAGCTGAAAGCCGCGAACCACAATGCTTTCGATAGCGCGAGTGCAATCGTGATCGACCACATGGTCGGCTTGTCGAGCCTGATGATCCTGGCAGGAAGCGTCTTCATCTGGCACCGCCCCATTGACATTGATATCCCAACAGCGGCTGGTGGCGCGCTCATTATGGTCGTCGTACTTGGCGTCGCAGTGGGTGCACTCCGCTATCACAGGAGTCATTCCGGCCGTGATTCGACCTCTATATCAAACCTGCTTAAAGGGATATGGCGCCACCGTTTCACAGTGCTGTTCGCTCTCGCCCTGGCACTGGCGATGCACTCGAGCATGATCCTCGCAGTTTTTGTGGGCAGCCATCACTGGGGTTTCGATATCGCCTTCACTGACATGATGTTCGTGATGGCGACCGCGATGATGTTTCAGGCCATTCCCTTCACCCTGGCCGGGGCTGGCGTGGCCGAAGCAGCGGGTACCGGACTCTACCTTGCCGTTGGCTTGCCCTTGCCTGCCGCACTGCTGCTCGTGTCGTTGGTGTACGGATTCCGTTTGCTGATGGCTATCGTCGGGGGCGTGTGGGACTTGCTGCCCGACAACAACGGGCACCATCGTATTGTCGAGCGGTAACTGAGCCGCGCGCGTCATGGCCGATTCAACGCCACTTGACCGCAGCGATCTGGAACGTGCAGAAACACAAGTCATCCTGACCACTAACGCCGTGGCGAACGAGCTACGGGGCGGGCCGGCGCGGGCCGTGGTGACACTCGACAGCGCACTGGATCGAGATCTGGGATTCGACAGCCTAGCCAGGGTAGAACTGATCGCGCGCCTGGAGCAAGAATTTGGCGTCGATTTGAATGAGCGCCACGCCTTCGCCGTAGACACACCGCGTGACCTACTCGGGCTGCTACTGAAGGCCGGGTCGGGACAGGCGCTCCGTCTGACCGCGGTCAGCGCACAACACGATGATAGTGATGAGAACGCGATCAGCCCGCCGCATCATGCAACGACCCTGATCGAGATGCTCGAGTGGTTTGCTGCCGAACACGCCGAGCGCACCCATATCCAACTATATGACGACTATTCCGACGGCGCCGAAATCACCTACGGCGATCTCTATCGGCACGCGCTTGAGGTCGCAGCCGTATTGCAGTCACTAGGGCTCGAACCCGACGAGACCGTCGCGCTCATGTTACCCACCTCGCGTGATTATTTTGTCGCCTTCTGCGCGGTACTGCTGGCTGGCGGTATTCCGGTACCTATTTATCCACCGGTTCGCAGACAGCAACTCGAAGACCATCTCAAGCGCCAGTCTCGCATCCTAGACACCTGCAAAGCGGCCATACTGATTACCAATGACGAAGCCATTGCCGCGGCACGCCTACTGACCGTTTCGCTGGACAGCCTAAGACATGTATTCGACCTTTCAAACGATCTTGTCACCGCAGCGTCCGAGGAATTAAACCGGACCTTTGAGCCGGCGAGCCGAACACCCGACGATATTGCCTTTCTGCAGTACACCTCGGGGAGCACGGGTGACCCCAAGGGCGTAATCCTGACGCACGCCAATCTGCTCGCGAACGTACGTGCTGATGGCCAGGCTTTGGGTGTCGACAGCAACGACGTCTTCGTCAGCTGGTTGCCCTTGTACCACGATATGGGACTCATCGGCGCCTGGTTCGGGAGCATGTACCACGCGGTGCGCCTGGTCGTGATGCCACCACTTGCCTTTCTTGCCCGACCGGAACGATGGCTGTGGGCGATACATCGTTACGGCGGCACTGTCAGCGCGGCTCCGAACTTCGCCTACGAGCTATGTCTCAAGCGCATCTCAGACGAGGCCATTGAAGGCATCGACTTGTCACGCTGGCGTATCGCCGCCAATGGCGCGGAAGCGATCAGGGCCCGAACGCTTGAGTTATTCTCCGCGCGATTCGCACCCTATGGCTTCGCCCGCAAAGCGATGTTCCCGGTATACGGACTTGCAGAGTGTTCGGTAGGGCTGGCGTTTTCATTGTTAGACCGCGAGCCCGTGATCGACCGCATTGACCGCAGGCAGCTCACCGAGCACGGGCGCGCCGTCCCCGTTGACGTACCTGCCGCGGACGTGTCGACGCTTGAACTGGTGGCCTGCGGGCGCCCGCTGCCGGGCCATGAAATTCGTGTTGTCGACGAAAACAATCGCGAAGTACCGGAACGCCACGAAGGCAGCCTCCAGTTTCGCGGACCATCGGCGACGCAGGGCTACTACAACAGACCTGAAGCCACCGCCGCGCTTATCCGCAACGGCTGGCTCGAAACCGGCGACCGCGGTTACATCGCCGGCGGCGATGTCTACATTACCGGACGTAGCAAGGACATGATTATCCGGGCCGGTCGCAATATTTATCCCGCCGAACTGGAAGATGAGATTGGCGATCTGGATGGAATTCGCAAAGGACACGTGGCGGTCTTCGGCACTGCGGACCACGAACATGGCACCGAACGGCTGGTCGTGCTCGCCGAAACACGCAAGCGTGCTGAGGACACTCGCGAGGCACTTTCCCAATCCATCAACGAGATCGCCACAGCCTTGGTCACCGCGCCGGCTGACGAGATCGTCTTCGCACCGCCAAATACAGTACTGCGCACTTCGAGTGGAAAAATCCGGCGTAGCGCATGCAAGGCGCTGTTTGAGCAAGGTCGGATCGGTAAAGCAGAAAAAAAGGTCTGGCTGCAAATCACCCGACTGCTCATCGCCGGCTTCGGTCCGCAATGTCGGCGGCTCACCAGAAGCTTGGCAACACGGGCTTACGCGGTATGGACGTGGCTCAGTTTCGCGGCGCTCGCCATTGTCATCTGGCTCCTTGCCTGGCTGCCGCTGCCGCGTCGAGCGCTATGGCGCAGCGCACGGCTGCTGGCGCGAACGGCAGCCGCGGCGGCGGGTATTTCAATTCGCGTTCGCGACGCCGACCGGCTGCCCACTGCCGGGCAGACTGCAGTTCTGGTGGCAAATCATCAAAGCTACCTCGATGGCATCGTCATGTTGGCGACATTGGCGTGTCCGGTACGCTTCCTGGTCAAGGGTGAGCTGAAGCAGTCCCGGCTGCTGGCCACGCCACTGTCTCGCATCGGGGCTCTGTTCGTTGAAAGATTTGACGCGCGCGCCGGTATCGAATCGATCGCGGCCGCCGAATCAGCGCTCAAGCAGGGCGAGGCCATCATGGTATTTCCCGAAGGGACATTCAAACGCATGCCGGGGCTACTGCCCTTTCACATGGGTGCGTTTTCCGTCGCCGTCAGCTGCAACACGCCCGTCATTCCGATCGCCATCCGCGGTACCCGACAAATATTGCGCGCCGACTCGTGGTTCCCGCGGCGCGGACATATCGAAATCCATGTTGACACACCCGTCGAACCGGAATCCGGGGAAGCCTGGTCCGTCGCCCTAGCTCTGCGTGACGCCAGCCGCGGCTTCATTCTCGAACACAATGGTGAGCCCGATCTGAGTCACGAATCCAACAAGGTTGAACGAAGGATCGCGTGAAGCTTCCCTCCTGATGTGCGTGCGGATTAGACTTAATTCCAAACCGGTATCAGGGAGGTACCGTGATGGATGAGCTGATTCTGCACCACTACGACGAAGCGCCATTTGCGGAGAAGATCCGGATGGTGCTCGGTATCAAAAACCTCACCTGGCAATCAGTCATTCAGCCTTCGGCCATGCCGAAGCCAAACCTGCTACCACTGACCGGCGGATACCGGCGTACGCCAGTGTTTCAGATCGGGGCCGACATTTACTGCGATACCCAGATTGTTGCCGACCTGCTTGAGTCGAAGTTTCCCGAACCATCAATCTTTCCGACAGGTAATCGCGGGCTCGACCTCGCGCTCGGTAGCTGGGCGCATGGTCCGTACGTCGTCACGTCCGTGGCGATTTATATGGGGGCCGAAGATCCGTTTGCCGGCGAACTCGACCTGCCAGAACACTTTCACGAAGATCGCAAAAAAATGTGGAAGACTCAGTTCGATACCGACACCTTAGGTCCGCGCCTGGCGGGCTACCGCTCGCAGCTCGACGCACATACCGACTTTCTCAATATACAGCTCGCCGACGGGCGTCCATTTTTGACCGGCGACAAGCCGGGGCTGGTCGATATGCATGCCATGTGGGACCCCTGGTTTCTGTACGCGTTCGCACCTAACGAAGCAGAACGTGCTTACGGTCGCTTTCCCACGATCAAAGCCTGGCTCGAACGGCTGGCTGCTATCGGTCAGGGCACCCGGATTGAAATGGCCCCCGAGCGCGCGCTCGAGATTGCGAAGGAATCCGAACCTCGAGCAAGCACCGGGATCGACGAATACGATCCCATCGGCATTCGATCCGGTACGACGGTAGTGGTCTCACCGACCGACTACGCGGAATGCAACGTAGTGGGCGAGCTCGTCGAGGAGCACGTCACCCTTCTTGCCGCGCGGCGGCCGTCTTGCTTTCAAGGTCGGCCGAGGTGCGAGCGTGATGTCCACGTTGGTCAGGTGAATGGCGACAGCATTACCGGGGGAGGCGTATAGTTTGGCACTGGGGGGAGTGATCTGTGGCGGAGGAGCTCCAGGAAAGCTCACTTGAGTCG
>CAXGUU010000116.1:0-9935 GCA_964012875.1 uncultured bacterium | reverse complement strand
GTATACATCACAACCGGAGATAGCACCGGCCATCGTCGATGGCAGCCTCACACCGGGCGCGATCGGCGATGTTATTAGTGCGCTGCTGCCCGAGGATGCCATCGTCTCGGATGAAGGCATTACTTGCGGGCTTGAGTTGTTCCTGCGTACGCAAGGAGCAAAGCGTCATGACTGGCTGGCAATCACCGGTGGATCGATAGGGCAGGGGCTGCCGCTCAGCCTCGGCGCGGCCATCGCCTGTCCGCATCGAAAGGTTGTGGCGTTTCAGGCCGACGGCAGCGCGATGTATACCGCCCAGGCGCTTTGGAGCATGGCGCGCGAAGACTGCGACGTGACCGTCGTGTTGCTCAACAACAGCAGTTACGCAATTCTGAACGTTGAACTGGAGCGTTTGAAAACCGACGCGCCGACGGACAAGACTTTGTCGATGTTTGACCTAAGCAAGCCGGACATTGACTGGGTTCAGGTTGCGCAGGGCATGGGTGTACCCGGCAGCCGCGCCACCACCACTGCCGAATTTCACGCACAGTTCACGGATGCCATGAAAACCCGTGGTCCTCGGCTGATCGAGGTGATCGTCGATCAGAACCTGGGTGGTGGGCTTAAGCGCTAAGACTGGGGATTCCGATGGCAGCATGCGCCGACCTGGGCTGCCGGTTATCGCTCGACGGACTAGTCCAGACCGGGAGCGACACAGCGAGTCGGTGCTAGCTCAATTATTTTTGAGAGCGCATCTAGTTGAGTGAGCGGGCCATTTTCGTTCGCCACTCCCGCACACGCGGGTCGCTTCCAAGCACGTTGAATATGTCGAGCAGAGCGGTGCGCACGGCGCCGTCGTTCCACGCCCGTTGCGCCGGCAGCAAGCCCAGCAGTGCGCTCACCGCGGAATCATAGTCGTTCGCGGCGGCGGCTGACATTGCAGCGGCGAAGGCGACACTCACTTCGTCTTTCGGATCAACGTTGCCGCCACCGGCGGACATGCGGATGCGCGCGCGAATGCCATCGTAAATGTCATCGACCGCGATGTTAGCAGGGAGGCTCGCGATCATTGCCTCGGCATCATCCACACGGCCCAGTTCCAGATAGGTCGCAGCCAGTAAGGGGTGAATTCTGTAGTCGGTCGCTTCCAGTGCCAGTGCTGACTCTAGGTGTTTGAGCGCGGCCGTGTGCTCGCCGCCGTCAATGGCCTGACGAGCCAAATCGAGGTCGTCATCGCTTGCTTTGGGCAGCCAGGGATCGACCAGTTCCTCGATTGCGGAAAGTGGCTGCGCGCCCACCAGTTGCCCGACCGACTGCCCGTCGCGAAACAAGATGAGTGTCGGTAGTGAGCGAATGCCATATTCGGCTGCAACTTCGGCTTCGGCATCGGTATCGACCTTGACGACATCCAGTTTTCCGGCCAGTGACTCAGACAGCGATTCGAGGATTGGTGCCAACGACTGACATGGTCCGCACCAGGTTGCCCAAAAGTCGACCAGCACGGGCCGCTGGTGCGAAGTGACGATGACACGTTCCTGAAAGTCGGCCTGGTTAGCGTGGGAAACCATCGCTGCTAGCTATCCGTAGTTACTGGTTGCATTAATGTGGGTCAACGCGCCCGTATTTCAAGAGCCGCAGGTACTTCCGCGAGGCCGTCCCGTTAGCGGTTTTGACGCAGCCTGGTCGTCGCGTTTTCGTTCAGCACCAGGCCTTCCGGATCATTTTCCGGGTCACCTTCAACGACCACGCCATAGTCGCGTGCCGCGCCGACAACGGAAACATAGCCGTCCCGGACATCTTTAAGCACCCGTGCCGGACCGCGCGTAAACGGGTCGCCGTAGCCGCCGCCGCCGTTGGTGATGTAGCGGGAATACGCGCCCGGGTTGGTATGCCACATGGGTTGCCTTGCGTAGTAGAAGTACTCTCCCTTCGGATCGAGCGACTTCTCGTCGGGATTCAGTACGCCGGCGATGGGTTTAGAGCGGCGGTAATCGGCGTTTTCGATTGGCATCAGGCGTGTATCCTGATCCACGGCAGGGTCATCAGCTTCAAACAGCCAGCAGGCGCCGGCGATACCGTCTCCGCCACCCTGGACGCCGAACCCGGTCGCCTGTTTTAAGCGAATCGGCAGGCTGTAGTGTTCGCCGGCCGTTTCCCAGTAGGCATCTTTGAGCACTGACGCACCGCCGCGGTTAAATCCGGCTCCGCCCGAGTCGGAAACATACTCCTTGCGCATCAGCAGCACCGGGGAATCGAGCTCAGAGGCCTCGGTAGACGGATCCAGTCCGTTGATCATGTAGGGCACCGTATAGGATTCGCCGTCGTTCGCCTGGTCCGCACCCCACGGCCCGTGTTCGCCCCCGACGATACCAATGTTCTGCCATGGCGTGCCGTCGGGGTTGATGCCATGCGCGTTATGAACAGCGACTGCGCCGTAGTCGCCGGCAAAGGCTTTGTCGTCGAGGGCCTTACCCACTTCACGCACGATGCCGTTCAACAGCACGGCGGAAATTTCCCAGTACGCCATGATCGCGCCGTCGGGCGGCAGGGCCGAGAGAATCGTTCCCGGGGGAACAACGATATCGAATGGCCGGTACGCGCCGGAGGTAAACGGCGTCTCACGATCAACGAGTAATTTGAATGCGGCGCCAACCGCTGTTTTGGCGTCAAGCGGGCCTGCGTTAATGCAGGTCCTCGCCTGGCGCGACGAACCGCTCAGGTCGACCTCAACACGGCACCCTTTCTTGATGACTTTCGCTCGTACGATCAGCGGTTCATCGTCACCGGCGCCGTCGGCATCGAGCGACTCTTCGACTTGGTATTCACCATCCGGGATGGTTGCGATGGCGTCTTCCATGGCCTCGGCGGAAGCATCGCAACAGTATTGGACGGTACCGCGATAAGCCGCTTCGCCGTAGCGCGCCACGCTTTCGAGTAACAGTTTCTCGCCGAGCTTCAGTTGCTCTGCCATGGTCATAAAATCGGGTTGCAGAAAACCGGCGAAGCGGGTGTTGTCGAACACCAGGCTGAAAGTCGACCGGACTGGTTCGTCGTGCTCGAACAACAGCATCGGCCCTATGACCAGGCCGTTTTCATACACGTTGGCCTTGGTTCCGCTGAATCCACCCGGCGTGACACCACCCATGTCAAGCTGGTGAGCGCGCGAATTCATGAACGCGATCGGACGCCCGTCGTGAAACACGGGCCGAATGAAACAGGTGTCGTTGACATGGTTGCCCGCACGATAGGGGTCATTGCATATGAGAACGTCGCCAGGCTTCAACCTGTCGACACCGTACTCCTCGACGACGTTGCGTACGGCGTCCTCCATGGTGCCGAGGAAAACCAGCAGCGAGCTTGAGACCGCGGGCATGGGGTAATCCATGTCCGCCGGTCCGGAGACCGTCATGGTGAAGTCATACCAGTCTCGAATAATGGGCGAGAACGCGCTGAACATGAGGCCGGTACTCATGTGATCGACGGTATAGCGCAGCCGGTTGGAAAGCACCATCGCCGTGAAACGGTCGCAATGATAGGTTTCCTCAAACTGCGCTTCAGTCCAGTCACGGAGTCTTGGCGGGCGAGCGTTAACGACGCTGCCGTGGCTATCAGGTTGGGTACTCATCAGCTGGATTCCTCCGGGCTCAGGCGCGTGGCCGGATGACGATTTCGCCGTAGCGCCCGACAACTCCGGTTTGATTCTGGGTGATATAGGTGGTCGAGAGCGCCTCGCGCACGATTGCAGGCCCGTTTATTTCGTCGCCCGCGCAGAGTTGCTCGCGGTCGTAAATTTGCGCAAGCTCCTCGGCGTCAGATACATAACGCAGCACGCTGGTGCCAACGGGTCGTAAAGCTGTCGCACTGCGCTCCGGCAGTACGCTGTAGTCGACTTTGTCAGTTTGCGCCACCGCACGCAGGCGGTACGTTACGCCTTGGACAGGAATGGCATCGAAGCGGTTGCCGTTGCGCGCCTTGTACGCCACGTGGAAGTTCTCAATCATCTGATCGATGGCGGCTGCGTCAATCTCGCCATCCGGCACCGGCACAAACGGCGTCTCCCAGGTTTGCCCGACCAGCTGGCCATCGAATCCTCTTTCTATTGCGATATCGCGCTGCGCATCGCCCAGGCGACTGCGCAGGCGCGCCTCCATTTGCGCATACATGTCAGCAATGACATCCGCGCTGCCGTGAGAAAGCACGGTATACGCACTCTGACTAATTGAATACGCTTGGTCGGCGCTTAACAAACCGAGCGCTGAGAACAGGCCCGGATGTGGCGGCACGATGACGCTCTTCACATGCACCAGATCGGCCAGTGCAGGCAGTAGCAATGGTCCGGCCGCCCCGAAAGCCATTAGCGAATAGTCGCGCGGATCGATGCCGTGCTTGATCGCGATATTAAAAATACCCTCTGCAACATTGTTAAGACCGATGTCATACGCATATCTGACCCGGCTTTCGAAAGGCAACGGGCTGTCTAGGTTTTCAAATGCCTGTCTCGCCAGGTCAAGGTCAAGCTTCATCTTTCCGCCAGCGAATCCGTTCGGATCCAACAGCCCCGCGAGCAGGCATATATCGGTCATGGTCGGGCGGCTGCCCCCGCGGCCGTAGCACGCGGGGCCCGGGTCAGCACCGGCGCTGTCAGGGCCGACCTTGATATCGCCGCTCGGCGAGATTGAAACGATACTGCCGCCGCCGGCACCTATGCTTGATATGTCATTCGAGAGCGCGTTGACGATCAAGTCATGCTCAAGTTCGAACGTCGTATTGACGAAGGGCTGCCCCGCGGTGACCAGTGAGATATCGCAGGACGTGCCGCCGACATCGGCGCACAACAGGTTCAGCTCTTTGATCATGTTGCCGAAATGCGCACTGCCTACGGTACCAGCGGCCGGACCAGCAAACACCACCTGATACGGCGCCTTCATGGCGTCGCCGGCGGGGATCAGGTTGGCGGTGCAGTCGGCGAAATTGAGTTGACCGTCGAAACCTAGAGCACGCAAACTGTCATCAAGGCGAGCGGTATAGGCTTCGTAAATAATTTTCATGAAGACGTCGATCAACGTTGTTGATCCCCGCGCGTATTCCTTCGCCAGCGGTGAGATATCACTCGACACCGAGCAAGGGATATCGCCGAGTACCTCGCGTACCAGTTCCCGCAGCCGCAACTCGTGCACGTTGTTGGTGTAGGCATGGAGCAGACAGATGGCGACGCCCTGGACATTGCACTTCTTGAGCACAGCGAGTTGCTGGCGTGCCTGTGCTTCGTCGAGCGGTGTGAAAATGTCGCCGCCGGCCTTGATGCGTTCAACAATGCCGCGACGCAGGTAACGCGGCACTAGCGGCGCGGCGGCATCTCCGAAAGAGCGCCGCCAGCTCGGATCAGTCAGCGCGGCAACCGGGCGCCAGGTGCGTCCGATATCGGGCACATCGCGATGCCCCTCGGTGGTCAGAAATCCGATTTTCGGCAACGACCGCGTGATGATAGCGTTGAGGCCATGGGTACTCGCGTGATTGAAAACGCTGGCACCGTTAACGCCGAGTTCTGCGGCGCCCGCGACAACGCTTTTGTCGGTTTCGTTGACGTCGGTGGAAACTTTGGCGGTCTGAATCCTGCCATCGGCGACCGCGACAACATCGGTGAAGGTGCCGCCTACGTCTACTGCCATCATGGTCGGTCTATCCTCCGTTCCGCTTAATTCAGTGAGTCTGTCATCAGCTCGACATAGCCCAGGCGCGTCCATTTTTCCCGGCTTTCGCAATTCAGACATGCCTGACATTTGACTACCTGATACCAGCCGCCTTCAGATAGGACCGGATAGCGTGCGAGCGCCTCCGTACCGCACTCACTGCATTGGCCGGGTACCGACTCGCGTTCCTGCATGGGCGCAGGATCGGTGGGGCGCGGAAAGATGAAGTTGCTCATATTGTCAGTCTCTAGGCCGTGGTCGTAGGTCAAAGCTGCGGCGCAGTTCCACCGGTGAGGACGCCACATTTTTGCACATGCCCGCCGCCGTTGCCGAGACTGGTCAGAATGAGATAATAACGTTATTGTCCACCGGCTCAGGAGTGAGGAGCTTAGTCATGGCTGAATTCGACATAGTGATTAAGGGCGGCATGATCGTCGACGGGTCGCGCACCCCGCGCTACCGCGCGGACCTGGCGGTCAAGGATGGCGTCATTGCCGAAATCGGGCACATTGACGGTGCGCGTGCAGAGCAGGTGCTTGATGGCGATGGCATGGTCGTCGCGCCGGGTTTTGTCGACCTGCACACCCACTACGACGCCCAGGTGTTCTGGGATCCTTACTGCACCATTTCCGGTTGGCACGGCATCACTACAGTAGTAATCGGTAACTGTGGCTTCGGTTTTGCCCCGGTTGCGCCCGAAGCGCGGGAACGCGCGATGCTGACGATGACCCGGGTTGAAGCCATTCCGCTCGCCTCAATGCAGGAAGGTATGCCCTGGGACTGGGAATCTTTCCCCGAATTTCTGGACAGCGTCGATCGTACGCCGAAGGCGATGAACATTGTTCCCTACGTCCCGATCAGCCCGATCATGATCAAAGTGATGGGGCTCGAAGACGCCAAGTCCGGCCGCATGCCGACGGCCGAAGAGCATGCCGAAATGCGCCAGTTGCTGCACGAGTCGATGGATGCCGGTGGCTGTGGCTGGTCGATGCAGCGCTTGCCGCCATCCGGGCCCGGTGCGGCACAGCTCGATTACGATGGGACACCGATGGTGACCGATGTTATGCACAATGAAACGGCGATTGAGTTTGCCAAGGTCCTGCGCGATCGAAACGCCGGGCACATGCAGTGCACGATGGTCTCAGGTGACCCAAAGGCCGATCAGGCGCATCTCGCCGAACTCGCTGAAATCAGCGGTCGCCCGATGGTATTCAACGTCGTACAGGCCCAGGATGGTATGCCGCAGGTGCATCGCAAGGTCATGGCATGGCTCGACCGTTGCCGTGAGCAGGGCGTACGTGTGTACGGCCAGGGACTGACGACCGATGCCGGCTATGCCTTTACTTTTGAAGACTGGAACCTGTTTGACGAGTGTCCGGCCTGGCGCGAAGCAACCCTCGGCAGCAAAGAAGAACGGCTCGCCAAACTTGCCGATCCAGAGCGCCGCCCGGCCTTACGCAGCCAGGTACCGGCTTTTGTCGTTGGTCCGTTTGAAGAAATCGTAGTCACGGGCCCGGTGAGTGACGAAAACCAGCAGTGGCTTGATCACACCGTTGGCCTGGTGGCCGAGAAGACGGGCAAGCACCCGGTCGACGCCATGCTTGATATCGTCGTGGCGGATAAGCTCGAAACCGAATTCTTTTCTATGCCGCCAAACACGCGCATCGATCTGCTGAAGGAAATCGTCGACAACCCTTATATTCTGTTCGGCGTATCCGATGGAGGCGCTCATACCAAGTTTCTGACCGCGGGTCGTTACCCGACGGAGACGCTGACGAAAATTGTGCGCGAGCACGGCATGCTGAGCCTCGAAGACGCGCACTGGCGCCTGTCGTCTCTGCCGGCTCAGCTCGCGGGCTGCCCCGACCGCGGCGTGCTCAAGGTAGGTGCACCCGCTGACATTATTGTTTACGACTACGAAAACCTCGAGATCCTGCCGCCCGTGGTCAGTCACGATTTACCGGGTGGCGAGTGGCGTCGCATTCAGAAAGCGAGTGGTTATCGCTACGTGCTGGTCAACGGCCAGGTCACCATCGAGAACGACAAGGAGACGAACACGTACTCGGGCGCGCTGCTGCGCCATGGTAGCCATCAAAAGGCGACCAGGGCACGGGCAGCCTGATCATGGGGCACGGATCTGATCGAGGCTAAGCGGGCATGCCGTTGTCAACGGCATCGGTAGGGCTCAAGACCGAAGCGCTGACGCATCATGTCGACGCGCGCTGGACGATGTCCTATGCCGCAGGGCTCGGTGACACCGACCGCGTGTATCTCGATACGGCCAATCCTGGCGGTGTGGTCGCGCATCCACTGTTCGCCATCTGCCCCGAGTGGCCCGTGGCGCTGGCTTCTCGCGATCTGCTGAAGACCGAGGGGCTGACAGCGGCAGAGTTTCGCCGCGCGGTACATGCGTCGCACGACTCCCACGTTTACCGCCTGATCGAAGCGGGTGAAGACATCGTCACCGAGTCGACGGTGCTGAAACTTGAGAAACGCAAGCCGGGGGCTTTTGTTACGACGTGTTTCGACAACCGGACGACCACCGGCGAGCTGGTTTGCCGGACATTTCACGGCATGCTGTTTCGTGGCGTCGAACTTGAAGTCGATGACGATCGGAGTGACCTGGATTCGAGACCTGTGGTTTCAGTTCCTGCGCCGCCACCGGTGATTGGCGTAAGTGACATCGATCAACAGTTCGAATTGCCGGTTGCTCGAAATTTCGCCCACGTCTACACCGAATGCGCAAGGATTTTTAACCCCATTCATACTGACATTGCCGTCGCAAAGTCGGCCGGGTTACCTGACTTCATCCTCCATGGAAGCGCGACGCTCGCCCTGGCCGTGTCGTCGCTCGTCAATCACTACGCCGGCGGTGATCCCACCCGCGTCTCGCGTATCACTGGCGAGTTTCGCGGTATGGTTTTGATGCCGTGCGTGATCACATTACGGACCGCCGAACCGCAATCGGCAGACCATGAAATGGTTGTCGGCTTCGACGTCATCAACAGCGATGGCCGGCCAGTCATCGGCAAGGGTGCCGTTACGCTGCGCAAATGAGGCAAAGGCGTGAGCAAGCACCTGCCCGAGTCGCAGCTTTGATCGAATGCCGACAATTCGAAATCGCTTTACAATGCGGCAGCCCCGAGCTTAATCAATAAGACTTATGAGCAACGAATCGAATATGGAGGAGCTCTACCGCCAATTGCTCCTGTCAATCGGCGAGGACCCGGAACGTGAAGGTCTGGTAAAAACGCCTGCACGTGCGGCAAAAGCGCTGGAGTTCCTGACCCAGGGCGCAACCCAGGACCTCCACGCGGCGGTCAACGATGCCTTGTTTGAATCCGAGTCTAGCGAAATGGTTATCGTTAAAGACATCGAGATTTACAGCCTTTGTGAGCACCATATCCTTCCGTTTTTTGGCCGTTGCCATATTGGATACATTCCCGATGGCAAGGTCATTGGCGTCAGCAAGCTCGCCAGAATCACTGATATGTTCGGTCGCCGCCTGCAGATTCAGGAACGGCTCACGCATGAAATTGCGACAGCAGTATTCGAAACGGTGCGGCCGCACGGGGTTGGCGTTGTTATCGAGGCGCGACATCTGTGCATGATGATGCGCGGAGTCGAGAAGCAGAATTCCTGCATGGTGTCGTCGGCCATGCTCGGCAATTTTCTGAAGTCGAACCACACGCGCTCAGAGTTTCTGCAGCTGATTGGCCAACGCTCGTAAGTTCTACCGCCAACGCCCCCTGAACCGGTACATCGACTGCTACGCGCGTACGCCAGCCCGGTCTCAGCCCCGACGGCGCGGACGTCAGGCGGTCTGCTGGGTGACATAGCGGAGTATCTGCACTACCTGCTCGGTCGACTGCGCCCATGCCATCGCGCCGGCGTCGACTTCCTTCAGTGGATGGACGATATCCGTGCCATGCAGGCTGATGTAAGGCTTACCCAGAGCGGCCAGGTGTCCGGCGTCGAACGCCGCGTTCCACTGCTTATATTTTTCGCCGAAACGGACCACGGCCAGATCACATTGTTCGATTAAAGTACGCGTTCGAATCGCATTCACTTTCGACGACTTGTGATCGCGCCAGAATGACTCGGATTCCGGTCCCAGCAGGTCGCCGGCGCCGTCACTGGCAGCATGGTCGGTTACGGCCGAAGTGAAACTTACAGGCAAATCCGCGGCCCGCGAACCTGCTTCGATTTGATCGCGCCAGTCGGTGTGGATTTCACCTGATAAGTAGATTACCCATTCCATTGTTT
>CAXGUU010000115.1:0-10026 GCA_964012875.1 uncultured bacterium | reverse complement strand
CTATGCTCGAGACGTTCTGGAGGTTCCCGGTCTTCAGGTGCATGCGACCGCGCCCCTTGCCCCGGAGAAAGCGCTTACGAAGCGTACCGTCGCGGCCGGCGATCGCGAGCGAGGAAACGAACTCGGGCATGGTCGGCTCTGACCACGCCACGCTCAGAAGCTGCGTCATGAACGCAGCTGTCAGACGCGTATCGCGTGATAATCCAGAGCCGTTGTCGATGACCAGATCAGCGATATCAAAGCCACGCGAGGCCAGATGCTCGGTCAACGCCGTGACGCCCTGTGCCCGCGTGACGGGCGCGGGGAATCGCGTTTCGGCAATGGTATAGAGCAGCATCCGCGTCATGACGTTATTGCTCCATTTATTCAGCGGACGAATCAACTCACCGAGGTGTCGCGAATGCCAAATCAGCAGTGGCCGTTGTTTCTTGGTCAGCGCGCCGTGGCGAAACTCACCCTGAATACTGCCGCCCCAATGAGACCACAGCTTCTTTACGACGCCATAGCCATAAGATTGCGGCGTCATTGCAGTCCGGCTCAAACGGTAGTGGCGACAAGTCGCCGGCAGAGCGCCTGAGAAAATCAGGTGATCAGGTTGATCGGCAGCCGCAAAGCGCATGTGCATGCTGGGGCGTGAGCCGCGGCACGAGCCTGACTTCAGCTTGATCTGACTGGTGATGCTCAGGTTCGGCAGCTCGGGCTCCGTCGTAATGGTGACCGACCCATTGGTGGTATCGGGAGTGATGATGAAATCGATGGATTTGAAGTTGATCATCAATGCGTTGGGTACGACGTTATAGAGGCGATAGGCTTCGCCATCGAAGGCGCCGGCGGCGGGCTCGGTGATGTCAAAGTGAGAATCGTCGAGAACCAGATCACCGGCGATCTCGCGTAATCCTCGCTGGCGCAGCTGGCCGAGCATCTTCCATATATCCTCGAGCACAAGATACGGGTCGCCGTATCCCTTGATCAGCAGATCTCCGTCCAGTACTCCATTGTTTATCGTTCCAAGTGCATAAACTTCAGTGTCCCACACATAGGTCGGTCCGAGCAGGTCGAGTGCCGTCCACGTGGTGACCAGTTTGACCGTGGAGGCAGGATTGCGCGGAACATCAGCGTTCAGTGACAGGCGCGGAACGGTTTCGTCAACTGCCTGGACGACGATGCTTAAATCATCGGTTTTGATTCGATGCGATTTAAGCGAGCGTTTGACCTCATCCGGCAGACCATTCGCCGACGCGGCAGAGGTCAGCAATAGACTCGCGAACACGAGCCACCACGGCAGGCAGTGAAGGAGTTCGCGCATGGAATAGGTGCTTGCGACCGGCTTTCCGGTTAATGACTAGCCGCTACGCTCGCGGTGGGATGCATGATAGGAAGAGTTGGGCTGCATATCGACCGCGCTCGCCACCCGGTTGGTCATGTTGTAGAAGCCCGCGACATTGGCGATATCCCAGATTTCCTTTTCACTGAACCCGGCATCGCGCAGTGCCTGGCGATCAGCTTCGACGATTTCGTCTGTGTGACGGGTCAGCTTGACGGCGAAGTCGAGCATGGCACGATGGCGTTCTGAAAGATCGGCGGCACGATAGTTCATCACCATCAGTTCTCCAAGCGCCGGATCTCCGGAGTACTGGCGCACCGCTGCGCCGTGGGCTGTCAGACAATAGAAGCAATGATTCTGTGACGATACGACAACGGCAATCATCTCGCGTTCAAGCGGTGTAAGGCCCGTATCGGCGAACATGATGGCGTTATAGAAACGCGAAAATGTGCGCAACTGCTCTGGTTCATGGCTGTACGCGGCGAGCACATTCGGCACCATCCCCAGTTTCTCGTCACAGATGTCGAGGTACTTCTGCATGTCTTCAGGCAGTTCATCGCGAGCAGGCAGGTCGATATTGAGGGCCATAATTTCTTCGCGCAGACTCATGATATAGATGCTCCTTTGGATTGGTGTTTACTTTCGTACAACGAGGTCGTCGTCGTCATCATCGGCAAACAGGTCACCCTGCTCATGCTTATTGTAAACAGGTTGGCCCCCGGCCTCGTTGAGGCAGCCGTGGAACTGGTGGCGCGATAGCGAGCCGTCACCGTTGATATGAAATACCGCGTGGCCGGCGAGTTCGAGGTAGTCGGCGATAAATTGTCGATGACAATGGTGATGGTGGCCCTCGGCGCACATCATGGCCAGCTGGCAGGATGCCGCAGACTCAAGCAACCTTGCCATCGCTGACTGGAAACGCTCGCTACCCATATAGTCGGCAAACCCCCTGAATGCGGCGTCTCTGAGTGCAGTGTTTTCAGAATCACCACGGGGTTTGCGAAAACCACCAAGCTCACGGCCGGACCAGTGGTAGCCGATGCGCGCCTGGGCCAGCGAGGTTGATAGTGCCGCACGGTCAAACTGGGGGTGGCGACGCGAACGCGGGAAGGCACGTATGTCGACCAGCCGCGCGATACTGTGATTGCGCAGCTGTGCAGTCATGTCTTCGGCGGTACGGTTGCTGTGGCCGATCGTATGGATCACCATTTTCAGGCGTACTTTCTCAGGTTCTGTTCCAACGAGTGCGTCGCAAATGCTTGTGGGGACCACGGTCGGTGTTCCAGGTATTTGTAATGCCTGGCCGCTACGACACAAGTTTGTGTTTCGATCGAACCGCTCTTGGTTTCCACTGCGACACGCTCGTGCGTGTAGAAGTCGGTTTCGAATTCGTCGAGCCGCAGCCACAACTCGTCATCAATAGCTGCACAAGCCGTCGCATACTGCGGAGAAGACAGCGTCGAACATCGGGGGGGGCCATAGGCGAACAGCCGCGGCACATGTTGCCCACGATGGTCTTGTCCGCCAAATTTTCTGATTATGGTTCTCCGATGTTCACGCGATGGCCGGCCACAGGCATGTGAAATAAATCGCGCATCGTGCTCCGATTGGGGTTCCTGAATGAATCAGATTATTCCTTCTGCTTTCAGGGTCTGTTGCTTGCTCTGATCAAGCCCCAGGATCGAACCGAACACCTCCTCGTTATGGGCGCCAAGTTCAGGGCCCGGAAAATCAGTTCGGCCCGGCGTTTTAGACAGACGCGGAATGATCGCCGGGATCTTGAGCGGTTCTCCGTTAATCGTGACGTCCTGAAATAGTCCGCGGGCGTGGTATTGGGGATCTTCGAACATATCCTGGACACTGAAAATGGGGCCTGCGGCGACGGCCTTTTCATCCAGTACCGCCAGTACGTCTTTCGCCGGCAGGCTCATTGTCCATGCTTCGATCGCACCATCGACCTCTTGTTGATATTCGACGCGGCCAGCGTTTTCGGCAAAACGGGGATCATCGCCCATTTCCGCCCTACCCATGACCTCGGTCAGGCGTTTGAACATCGAGTTCGTGTTGGCGCCGATGACGACGAGTTTGTCGTCCTGGCAGCGGTATGTATTGGTCGGAACAATACCTGAAATAGTCGACCCGGAAGGTTCGCGAATAACCCCCGCGCCATCGTATTCCGGAATTACGGCCTCAAGCAGGGCAAACACCGCTTCAAATATTGCAACGTCGACAACCTGGCCGCCACCACCTCGCTCACGTCCAATATAAGCAAGTAAAACACCCAGCGCCGCATGAATGCCAGACAACGTGTCCCCGATGCTGAGGTTGGGGCGCACCGGCGGCTCGCCGGGAAAACCATTGACGTAACGGAAACCGCCGAAGGCTTCGCACACGGAGGCAAAGCCCGCCTTGGGCGCATACGGGCCAGTTTGCCCGTAACCGGAAATCCGCGCGTATATGAGTCCCGGGTTGTCGGTCTCGAAAGTTTCCGGCCCAAGTCCCCATTTCTCCATCGTCCCGGGTCGGAAATTTTCGACGAAAACGTCAGCCGTATTGACCAGCTCTCGTAGCAGCTCACAGCCGCGCGCGTTACGCAGATCGAGCGTGACGCACTTCTTATTGCGTGCAAGACTCGCCCACCAAAGCGAATTACCATTGCGCACTTCGCGCCACTTCCGGATTGGGTCGCCCGTGTCAGGCGGTTCGACTTTGATTACTTCCGCCCCGAAATAGGCGAGGATGGTACCGGTAAACGGACCAGCCAGTAACTGGCCGACCTCAATCACGCGCATGCCGGAAAGCGGCCGAAAGTCAGATTGATTGGATTGGGTTTCGGTTGAACTCATTGTTCTTTGCGCTCGTGGAATGTGGGATACGGCGTCCGCGACACCACCAGCACGCGGTTGCAACGCCGGCCGTGTTCGCGCAGGCGTCGAGGAATGATGCCGTACGGAACGGCAGCATGTACTGTACGCCTTCAAGCGCGGCACCATAACACACCAGTCCGAGCGCAATAGGCAGTGTCCGGATGGCGCCATAGGCACGGAAATAGGCGCCGCCAAGGACAAAAAATAGCGCCACGTGAACGAACTTGTCGGTATGTACCGGTGCCCCGATTGCCGGCGTCTTCATGACCGTTGCAGCCAGGACCAACGCTGTTGTAACCCAGGCGATCAGGCTGCTCAATGTTTGAATCCGATCGGGCATGGTCAGGCTAAAGAAGTCTGTTTATCTGTTGCTATTGCGGCAACGGAAACCTGGTCAAAAGCTGGTGCGCAGGGATTGTAGGTTTTCGCCTCGTTGTACTTGGCATCATTGCCATCCCCGTTTACGTCGATTTTTCCAGTGGCGTTGCTGCGTACGAGAAGGGCGACCCTGCCGCCGCTGTTCTCCTAACTAAGGAGGCGTGACGCCGTCAAAAAAAAGCCCGGCGAACCGGGCCTTTTTATTCGGCTGTGAGCGGCGTGCTCAGAAGGGAAGGCCGTGACCGTGGCCTACCATGCACATCAACATCGGAATCGACAAAAAGGTATTCGTCCGCGAAGCCATCAGTGCGACAACCTTGGCGCTGGCTTTCTCTTCGTCGGAGGCTTCGACAATACCAAGAATTTTTTTCTGGTTGGGCCAGATGAGTACCCAAACATTGAACAGCATGATGGTGCCCATCCAGGCACCGAGTCCGATCACTGCAGCACCACCACTCAGTGTGAAGGCGTTGGCGAGCCCGACCCCCATGACCTCAAGCGCCGCCGCGCCGGTCAACCAAGTTGCCAGCGCCCCCCAGCGGAACCACAGCAGTGCGCGCGGGGCGACGTACTTGTTGATTGCCGCCGGCCCCGGATCACCGTCGGCCGTTGCGGCTGCAACGCCAGGTACCTGTACGAAATTGAAGTAATACAGCAAACCAATCCAGATAACGCCAAAGAAAACGTGCATCCACACGGTCAATGACCAGATATTGATATCGCCACTACCCATTGCGACCATGACAATAATCGCCGTGACGAAACCGAGAATAATTGTGCCGGAAATGGACTTCAGTGGATTCATGGTTCACCCCCCCCCCATGTTGGATTTAGCCTGAATGATGCCGGCCACAGCAAGGTTCGACGCGGAACGTCTGTGTTCCTACAGCACCCTCGCCATGGCATCGGCGTATATCCCGATTATACCACCCGCACGACCATTTGACTGCTGCCCGATGGGTCAAATGCGGTCGGCGAGAGACCGCTCAGGTTACTCGGTTTGCAGCGTAGCTCGTCACAATGCCGGCAAAAATGACGGCCCCGACCCAGTTGTTATTCTTGAACGCAGTGAAGCACCCGCTCCGATCGCGATTTCGAATGAGGTATTGCTGGTGGGCGAACAATGCGGCCGTCGCACCCAGGCTTAACCCAAACGGCCATGTCAGTTCAGCCTGTCGTCCGATCAGCACGAGGTTGATGAGCATCATGATCTGCAGGATGCCGATGATCAGTCTGTCATTTTCCGCAAACAGGATCGCCGTCGATTTGATACCAATGCGGATGTCATCATCGCGATCGACCATGGCGTACTCGGTGTCATAGATCACAGCCCAAATCACCGCGGCACAAAATACCAGCCAGCCGAGCGCGGGCACCGCGCCCGTCTGGGCCGCAAAACTCATCGGTACTGCCCAGCCAAACGCGGCGCCAAGATGGAGTTGCGGAAGGTAGGTGTAGCGCTTGGCGAAAGGGTAGCTGACGGCCAGAACCACGGCAACGCCCGCCAGGCCTATCGTCAGCGCGTTCATCGTCAGCACTAGGGCACCTGCTATCAATACTAGTACTAGGAAAATGCTCAGCGCTTCACGTTCCGTTACTTCTGCGGTTGCCAGTGGCCGGTCGCGGGTGCGTTCAACTTCACCGTCGAAATTCCGGTCGGCGTAGTCGTTGATCACGCAGCCGGCGGCTCGCATTAAAACAGTCCCGGTGAGGAAAACTGTCAGCACCAGAACGTCGGGAGTCGCGGCGGCGGCTAGCCACAATGCCCACAACATCGGCCACAGCAGCAGCAGTGCGCCGATTGGCCGGTGCATACGCGTCAAGCGCACATAAGCCCAAAGCCGGCCTGTGAGGTCGGCACTCACTAAAGTTTTCCCATCGTTGCACTAATCATTGGAGCGTTCTGGGCCATTAGCGTGTACGACCCTGCTCAGACATTGCCGTATTCGACCCGATTCGCGAGCCAGCGTTTGACTATGCTTTCGCACTGTTCGGGATATTGCTGCAACATGGTCGATGCCCCGGCCTGCACATCCCGCAGGAGGGCCGCATCGCGCGACAGGTCAGCGATTCGAAACTGTGCGACGCCAGCCTGGCGGGTGCCGAGCAGCTCACCTGGGCCCCTGAGCTCGAGATCCCTATCAGCGATCTTGAAGCCGTCGGTCGTATCTCGCATGACCTGCAGGCGCTCGCGGGCCATGTTTGAAAGCGGGCCTTTGTACAGCAGCACACAATCCGCCAGTTCATCGCCGCGGCCGACGCGCCCGCGGAGCTGATGCAACTGCGAAAGCCCCAGTCGTTCTGCATTTTCGATGACCATAAGGCTGGCCCTGGGTACATCAACGCCCACTTCAATCACCGTTGTGGCAACCAGCAGATCCGTATCACCGGCGGCAAACTGCGCCATTGCCGCATCCTTTTCGCGATCCTTCAGACGACCATGGACCAGGCCAATCCGGGCCTGCGGCAAGGCCTCGCTAAGCTGCCCCGCGGTATCAGTCGCAGCCTGGTTATCGAGGGCTTCGGACTCCTCGATCAGGGGACAAACCCAGTAGATTTGACGCCCATCGGCGATCGCCGCGGCCATTCTTTCCACGATCTCAGGACGCTTGGTATCTGTCATTACGACGGTTCTGACCGGTTTGCGATTGGGCGGCAGCTCGTCGATAACTGATACATCCAGGTCGGCATAGGCGGTCATCGCGAGCGTACGAGGAATTGGCGTCGCGGTCATAATCAGCTGATGTGGTCTGAAGTCTTCTGCGGCACCTTTATCGCGCAGTGCCAGTCGTTGATCCACACCAAAACGGTGCTGTTCGTCAACAATGATCATACCAAGACGGGCGTAGCTGACCTCTGCTTGAAACAGGGCATGCGTGCCAACCGCAATGGCCGGCTTGTTTTCGGCGAGCCGCGCCAATATGGGTTTGCGCTGCGCTTTGCTGAGCCGGCTGGTGACCAGCAACACTTCGATGCCGAGCGTTTCGAACCAGCCCAAGAGGTTGCGTGCGTGCTGCTCAGCCAGGAGTTCGGTCGGTGCCATTAAAGCGACCTGAAAACCGTTTTCGAGTAGGGAGGCCGTAACCGCCGCTGCAACGGCGGTCTTGCCCGATCCGACATCTCCTTGTAACAGGCGCAGCATCGGGGTGCCTGTATTCAGATCAACACCGATTTCTTCTATCACGCGCCGCTGCGCTGACGTCAGTGGGAATCCGAAGCGGTCAAGAAGCTGAGTCCGCAAGTCACTGCCGTTGACCTTGGGGGCGCGATACTGGCGCGCGTTGTCGCGCAGTTTTCGCAGGCTGATTTGGTGTGCCAGCAATTCCTCGAAGATCAGCCGGCGCTGAGCCGGGTGGGTTGATTCGGCGAGCAAAGCCAAATCGGCGTCGGGCGGTGGCCGATGAACATAACGCAGGGCGTCTGCGAGATCCGGCAGCCTGAGGCGTTCGTACAGCGCAGGGGGCACTAGTTCATCTACGGCCAGGTCCTCACGGCTGGTTACTATGTGCAGGGCTTGGTCGGTCATTTTTCGCAACCTTGCCTGGTGTAGCCCCTCGCTGGTCGGGTAGATCGGTGTCAGTTCCGAGGCGACCGGTGTTGGATGATCAGGGTCGATGAGCTGACACTCGGGATGAATCATTTCCAACGTCTTCGGACCGCTCCTGACCTCGCCGAAGCAACGGAAGGATCGGCCCACCTGCATGCGCTTTTGTTGCTGGCTGTTGAAATGAAAGAATCGAAGGTGGATGGCACCACTTCCGTCACTGATCCGACAGACCAGCGAGCGCCGCCGCCCGAGGACTACCTGGGCGGCATCGATTTGACCCTCGACCAACGCTTCCTGGCCGAAGCGCAGGGCGCCGATTGGTGTCAGCCGGGTTCGGTCCTGATACCTCAGGGGTAAATGAAAGAGCAGGTCCGCAACGCGAAAAATACCGAGATGATTCAAAACCTCTCGAAGCTTAGGCCCGACCCCAGACAGCGTTTCGACACTGTCACCGAGGCGTGTCCCGCGGGGATTTTTTATTGTCGCCGTCACACTGTCGAGCGGCTGTCAGCCGTCAGGGTGCCGTACGAGAATAAAAGATGGACATGTCCGTCGCGAACATCGTCCCGGGAAATCATCGCCTGTCAGGCGGGCAGCGCCAGGATCGCGTCCATTTCAACGGCCGCGCCTTTGGGCAACGCAGCGACACCAATTGCTGCCCGGGCGGGGTAGGGCTCGTTGAAATACTCTGCCATGACTTCATTGACAGTCGGGAAGTTACTTAAATCGGTGAGATAGACAGTGAGCGTCAGGCAATGATCGAAATCTGATCCTGCGGCCTTGGCGACGGCCGTGAGGTTGTCGAATACCTGACGGATCTGCGCACTGATATTTCCACCGATCAATTCCATTGTTACCGGGTCGAGTGGAATCTGTCCCGACAGATACACCGTGTCGCCGTGGGTGACCGCTTGTGAATACGTGCCGATCGCTGCCGGCGCCTGGTCAGTCTGAACGGTTTTTTTCATAGGCGGTTCGAGCGTAATGTTGCAGCATTCGAGCAAATTTTTCACGAACGCTTTCTGTGAACACGGGAAACTGTCTTGATTCCGCGCAAGGTACGAATCAGATCGGCGAGGTGCTTGCGATCACGGATGCTCACCACCAACCGCATCGACGAAGTACGATCGTCCCGCTCGCTCAGCTCCACGCCTTCGATATTGGTATTCAGATCGGCGCATGTTGCGGCCACGGTGGCCAGCACGCCGCGTTGATTGATGACATCAAGGATGATCTCGGTGCTGAACTCACGTTCGACAATTTCGGCCCATTCGACATCAACCCATTTATCCGGCGCACTGCGAAATTCAACCACGTTCTTGCATGACGGATGGTGGATCACAATCCCGCGGCCGGCAGTGATGAATCCCATGATCGGATCGCCCGGGATCGGATAGCAACACTTGGGAATGGTGACGACCATGCCTTCAGTGCCGTGGATCAACAGTGGGGTGGCGCCGTCTTCGCTGTTTTTCCGGGCGCGATTTCCACCGGTCCTTTCTTCCTGGTTGCCCGGCAGCAGCGCGCGCGCCGCCAACGGCGCCGGCCGAATACCCAGGCCAATGTCGCTCAGGAGTTCGTCCAGTGATTCAAGTTTGAAGCTTTTCAGCGCTTGCTTCACCTGGGTTTTGGAAAGACCGTCTATCGTTGATTCAAAGTGATTGAGTTCGCGATTGAGCATGCGCTGACCCAGGGTTCTTGCCTCATCGTCGCGCAGGTTTTTCAGGAAGTGACGAATATTTGCGCGCGCTTTGCCGGTAATAACGAAATTCAACCAGGTCGGGTTAGGGCGGGCGCCCGGGGCCGTCACGATCTCAACTGATTCACCATTGCGCAGGGGTGTTCTGAGCGGTACCAACCGGCGGTCGATGCGGCAGCCGACACAAGTGTTGCCGAGGTCAGTATGAATG
>CAXGUU010000114.1:0-10083 GCA_964012875.1 uncultured bacterium | reverse complement strand
CGCGGAGACACGCGCCGAGCTATGGTTGTTTCCAACGGGCTCCGGTCTGAACGCGCCGGTCATCAGCTATGCCGTTGGCGATAAACAGTACATCGCGATCGCAGTCGGCTTCGGTGGCACCATGCCGAAATGGTGGATCGACGCCGTACCCGGTCTTGAGCACACCAATGTCAGTGCCATGATTTACGCGTTCTCGCTATGAATGAAAGCACGCGACGCCACGGCCTGATCATGTTACGGATCTTGACGATTACCTGCCTGTTCGCGCTTGCTCAGCCCGCGCCGGCCGTAGATATTCCGCCGCACATAACGGCTGTCATGCAGGCCGAAGACCGCTGGGCGCGCGATCGAAAGCGCGACCAGCGCAGCAAGCCGGGCGAAGTTCTGGCGTTCGCGGGTGTCGAACCCGGGATGCACGTACTTGACCTCTATACCGGCGGCGGTTACTGGGCTGAAATATTCGCCCGCAGCGTTGGGCCGACGGGCACCGTCGTCGCGCAAACGAATACGGCTTATCGAAATTTCGCCGGGCCGCTCTTGACCTCACGCTTCAAAAACAACCGTGTCGCTGGGGTAACGGTACTGGACTCGGAGGTGAACGATCTCAAGCTAGGACAGGCGCGCTTCGATCTGATTTTTATTGCGCTTGGTTACCACGATAATTACTACTATGCGGATTTCTGGCCGCTGCCCGGGCGCGAGCGCTGGTTCGCGCAGCTTTAGGAGGCACTGAAACCCGGCGGGCACATCGTGATCGTCGATCACGCGGCATTGGCCGGAACCGGTAACACAGCCGCGCAGAAACTCCATCGAATCGACGAGGATTTTGCCATCGCCGATTTCAAACGCGCCGGGTTTGAGCTTGTCGGTTCAAGCGACGTCCTGAGAAATGCCGAAGACGATCGCAAGAGCAATGTCTTCGACGATCACATACGCCGCCAGACCGACCGTTTCATTCTCAGGTTCGTAAAATAGGCGACCGTATTACTCGACTTCGCGTTCGCTCAACACCCTGTTGGCGATACGGAAGCACTCAACGCCGGCCGGCGCACCGCAGTAGATCGCGATCTGATGCAATATCGCCTGGATCTCGGCCTTGCTGACGCCGTTGTTAATCGCGCCATTCAAATGCAGTTCCCATTCGTGCATGCGATTGAGCGCGGCAATCATGGTGAGGTTCAACATGCTGCGCGTCTTCTTGTCGAGCGTTTCGTCGCCCCAGCCGAAGCCCCAGCACTGCTCGGTCACCCATTCCTGAAACGGCCGGTTGAAATCGTTGGCGCTGGCCATCGATTGCTCGACATAGTCAGCTCCTAAAACTTCCTTGCGCTTGGCCAGCCCGGCGTCAAAACGTGCTTTATCCACTCGAATGTTCTCCATCGAAAATCAATATCGCCTAATATCGGTCAGTCAATTTCGAAAATTGCTTCTATTTCCACAGCCACACCCAGCGGCATGCTGGTCGCTCCGACTGCAGTTCGGGCATGTTCTCCCGCTACTCCGAAAATCTCGACGAACAGCTCCGAAGCGCCATTGACCACCGCCGCCACCTCGGTGAAGTCCGGCAGGCAGTTTACAAATCCGCCAACGCGGAACACCTGCTGAATGCGGTCGAGATCGCCATTGAGGGCGAGTTTGGCCTGAGCCAGTACGTTCAAGGTCGAAAGGCGTGCCGCGGCCTGGCCTTCGGTGGTGGTGAATTCGCGCCCCAGCTTGCCGACATAAGGGAGTTCACCTTCCCATTGGGGGATCATACCCGAGACGTAGAGCAGTCGCCCCGCGATTTCCGCGCCTTTGATTTTCGCCACGCGTGGTTTTTGAGCGACCGGTAACGTGATGCCGAGCTTTTCGAGTCGCGTTTCGATCTTATTAGTCATCGGTGTTCACCTCGCGACAAAACCGCCGTCTACTGCCAGCGCATGTCCTGTCATGAACGACGCACCATCGGAGCTCAGCCAGACGACGGCGCTGGCTATCTCCTCAGGTTCGGCCACGCGTCCCATTGGCTCGTACTTCGCCAGTTTGTCCAGAAAACCAGGTAGGTGTTTGTCGGCGGTTTCAGTCATGTTGGTCTTCACGCCGCCGGGGCAAACAGCATTGATTCGGATGTTGGACTTGGCGTACTCCATTGCTGAACACTTGGTCAGTCCGACGACGCCGTGTTTTGCCGCGACGTAGGCGGGTGCGCCGCTCATGCCGACCAGCCCCGCGACCGATGCCGTGTTGACGATTGAGCCGTTACCTTGTTCGAGCATATGACGGAGCTCGTATTTCATGCAGTACCACACGCCCGTCAGATTCACAGCAAGAACCTGGTCCCAGTTATCGCTCGGGTACTCAGCCGTTTTGCCCATGGTGCCGCCCACACCGGCGTTGTTGAACGCGATATCGAGCCGGCCCAGATTGTTTACGGTATCCGCGACCATGGATTCAACCTGTTCCTCAATCGCGACATCGCATGAGAGCGCAATGGCCTTGCCACCGTTAGACAAAATTGCGGCGACCGTGTCCGCGCAGCGCTCAGCTGCCAAATCGACGACTGCGACCCGGGCGCCTTCGTTGGCGAGCGCGATTGCCGTTGCGCGGCCGATACCCGAGGCACCACCGGTAACCAGGGCAACCTTGTCATTAAGTTGGGCAGACATTGAACTTTCCTCTATTTATGATTGTTGGACACATGACGACTGCACAGCGAGAGATAAACTGCAGCAGAGATACCGGCCGCGCCGAAGGTCATGCACATCACGACCGCTTGGTAGCGCACGGCGATATGCGGCTCCACGCCCGACAGTATTTGCCCCGTCATCATACCCGGAAGTGCGACCAGCCCGACTGCAAAAAAGGCGTTGATCATGGGGATCATGGCCGTGTTTAGCGCGTCAATACGTGAAGCCTGAAGGGGCAGGTCACGCTGAAGGTTGAGGTCGAAGCGTTCCGCAGCCAGACTCACGGTATTCATGGCGCTGGAGAAAATCATACCGGCGATTGGAATCAATATACGCGGTTCGTACCACGGACTGGTTTCGAGCACAGCGCCGACGACCAGCGTAAGGGTTGTCAGGCCTCCCACGGCAATTGCCGCAATCGCGCGCGCAAAGACGTATTGATCGCGATGCTTCAAAGGTCGAATGGCAATCCAGCCGGAAGTCGTCAACATCACGACCAGCACCAGGCTCACAATACCGATATGCTGGGCTGCAAAGATAAACGTGAGTACGTAACCGATCAGCAGCAGCTGGATCAACATCCGCAAACTCGCCCACGCCACTAGGCCGGCATTCGACGACCAGCGCCGCATGATCAGGGCCACTATGACAACCGGAGAACACGCTAGCGCCAGTTGCAGCGGTTCAATGACGGCAATCGGATCGCGCATAGTTGATTTTGGACTGGTGAGCTGAAGTCAGGGCGATATTTGTTTGCGCGACGGTTCGCCTGGGCGCAAATGAAGACGGTTGTCGCGGCCTGTTGTTTGCACCGAAGCCCGGATTACTGTGGTCCTGAACGCGTAGATTGCGCGCAAAATGCCATCTGCAACGGTGGATTCTTACGACTGCCGAGTTCAGTCAGTCGAATTCGCGCTCGCTCCACCACGGAAAATACTCCGGCAGATCTTCGGATACCTTGTTTGGAAACTCAGGCAGACGTTTTTCCAGGAATGAGTTCACACCTTCGCGGGCGTCGGCGCCGCGGCCGAGGTGGTACACCCCTCGCGAGTCGAGCTTGTGCGCTTCCATCGGGTGATCGGCCCCGAGCATTTTCCACATCATGTGACGAATTAGGGTGACCGAAATCGACGACGTCTCGCTCGCGATTTCACGAGCGATCTGGCGCGCGCGAGGCAACAATTCTTCCGTGGTCACAACTTCCGAAACGAGTCCGCCGCGGAGTGCCTCCCCGGCGCCAAAGACCTTACCGGAATAGCTCCACTCCAGCGCCCTGGAGATGCCGACCACGCGCGGCAGGAACCAGCTTGAACAGGCCTCCGGTACGATGCCGCGGCGTGCAAATACAAAGCCGAAGCGTGCCTTGTCCGACGCGATTCTTATATCCATGGGTAGCTGCATCGTGGCGCCGACGCCAACTGCGGCACCGTTGACAGCCGCGATGACCGGTTTCAGACAATCGTAAAGGCGCAGGGTCAGGATACCGCCACCGTCGCGGTTCAGACCTGACGGGCGGTCGTCGCGGGCATCGGCATCGAAACTTTTGGCGCCTGCCGACAAATCCGCGCCTGCGCAGAAACCTTTGCCGGCGCCGGTGAAGATGATCGCGCGAACATCGTCGTCGGCGTCAGCACGAGCAAGCGCATCAAGTAACTCGTCGAGCATCGTGCGCGTAAATGCGTTCAGTTTTTCCGGTCGGTTGAGCGTAATCGTGAGGATCTGATCTTCGACCTCGTAGATGATTTCCTGATAGTCCACGATTGGCCCCTAGTAAGTCTTGTCGATATCGAATTTGCGAACGCTGACCTCGCCCGGAATGATGGCCCGAAATTCGGCCGAGAAGCCGCTCTCCTGGCGAAACGCGAGATAGCGTTCGTAGTGTTCGCGCGACTGCCAGCGTTCATAAAGGACGATGTTGGATGGGTCGTCCTGATTGACCAGCAGTTCCATGCCTTGGTTGCCGTCGAAACCGCGGGTCTCATCCAGCACCCCGGTCAACATACTATAGATGGCATCGCGGCTGGCGACATCGGCGGGAATATCCAATATGACTATGGTCGTCATCCTTGCCTCACTGTTTGACGTGATTAATGTTGGCGAGTCAGATTAACATGCGTTTGGTAAGTGACGGCCGGATGCGCCGGACGTCGGGGGGAGAGCGGGCACAATGAACCAGCGGCACGAAGTGCAAATCGACGAATTCGATGCCGTCGCATGGATCGAGGACGGCATGACTATCGCGCTTGGTGAGCCTGCGCCGATGGCGATGGTGCGCCAGATAGTGCGAAAACGCGTGCGCGATCTGACCGTCATTGCTGGCGGTCTTTCTATAGATTTGTTGATCGCCGCCGGCTGCGTTCGGAAAACGATCAGTTATTACGCTGGCGGTGGCTTTGGCGTCCCTGTAGCGCCGTCATTCCGGCGCGCTGCGGAAGCCGGCGAAATCGAAGTCTGGGAGTGTGAGGAAGGTATCCTGACCAGCGGTCTCGAAGCCGCCGGCAAAGGTCTGCCTTATTTGCCGTGGCGCGGCGGCGTCGGCACGTCCTTGCCGGAGGTCAACCCCGACCTGCAACAGATATCCGATCCGATCTCGGACGAACCCTTGATCGCCGTGCCTGCTATCAAGCCCGATATTGCGATCGTGCACGCGGCGCAATCTGACGTTTATGGGAACGTGCAGCATCATGGCGGCCCGGGCTGGATCGATTTGTTTTTGTGCCGTGCGGCGACCCGCACTATCGTCCAGGTTGAAAAAATCGTATCCAACGAAGCCGTACGTGCAGACCCCTGGGCGACAACGCTGCCCGGAGCCGATGCAGTAGTGCGTCTGCCGTGGGGCGCGCATCCGTTCTACAGCCGCGGTCACTACGTGCAGGATGTGGCCTTTGTGCAGCACTATGTGGAGACGGCCAACCAGGCGGTGAAAGGCCAGCCCGCGGGCCTCGAAAGTTTCCTTGAAACTTATTGCCGTCAGCCCGAGCGGCATGTCGATTATCTCGAATTGATTGGATTGCGGCGCTTGCTTGGTTTGCCTGAGTACGGCAACGACGCGCGCCCTGCGTAATGAACATGGATTGCAGTATTTCCGAACTCCTGGCGACCTATATCGCGCGCGATCTGAACGACGGCGAACAACTGCAGGTCGGTGTCGCCCTCCCGATCCCCGAGGCGGCCGTCAGGCTCGCGCACATCATGCACGGACCGAACATGGAATTGATTTTTTTGGGCGCGCGTATGAATGTGCATCACCTCGAGCGCATGCCCCTGCCGCAATACGGATGGGATTGCCGCGTCGTCCGATGGACTGAGTCGTTCAGCGATCGCGGCCATCGATTCGATCGGGTCAAGGACTGGGGCCGGCGCGTGTTCTTCATCGGCGGCATCCAGGTCGACCCCTATGGAAATACGAATTTGATCGGCATTGGCGAGGATTTTTCGAGGCTCAAATTCCGCGGACCCGGGTCGGTTGGCACACCCACTCTGACCACGCATGTCGGGCGCTATTACATCGTATTGAACAGCCATAGCGCGCGGACGTTTGTCGACCGTTGCGATTACATCAGTACGGTCGGCTGGGACAAGGGCGGCGCGGATGCGCGCAAGAAACTCAGGCTGCCGGGCGGGGGACCAAAGTACTGTATTACGCCGCTGGCGATTATGGATTTCACCGATGATGAAAAACGCATGCGACTGAAATCAGTGCATCCGGGTGTATCTGTCGACGAAGTCGTCGACAATACCGGTTTCGAACTGGTGATCCCCGATGACGTGCCGACGACCCCGTTGCCGTCGGCGCAGGAAATCAAAATCCTGCGGACCCGGGTTGATCCGGAAGGCGGGCTTCGGAGGTAAGGCTGTCGACGCGGACCGTAAAGGGTCACTAAAGTCAGGAGATAAAGTATGTTTGAACTGGGTTGTTTCCACAACGGATCGAGCGACCTGCCGGTCGTGTACAACGACGACGGATTGGCGATCAGCGACGGCAGCCTGGCGGATGTCCATGAAGCTACGCAGCGCACGCTGATCAATCAAATCCGCCAGGGCATCCTTGCTGACCGGCTAGGGTACGACTACTGGTTTCAGACCGAGCACCATTTCCAACCGGAGGGTGCAGAGTTTTCGCCCAACCCCTTGCTTTCGGAAACGGCGATTGCAGCGAACACCAAACGCATACGCTTAGGGCAGGCGGCGAATATCATTACCTGGCACCATCCACTCAGACTCGCTGAGCAAATCGCCATGCTGGACGTTATCTCGGGCGGCCGGGTTGAGTGTGGTATCGGGCGGGGGTATCAGCCGCGCGAAAACGAAACTCTGGGACGCCCCTACGGTTCAACCATTCAGGATCAGGAGCGCAACCGCGCCGCATTCGAGGAAGCCTTCGAGATCATCATGAAGGCCTGGACCGAACCGTCATTCTCGCACCGAGGTGAGAATTTCTCGATACCGCCACGCTATACGAAATGGAATCACAAACACACGAAGGCGTTTTTTGAACAGGAAAAAGTCGAGCGCAATGTTGAGGACATTCTTAAACTCGGTGGTCCCGACATTTACGCTGGTGGCAATCCGGTTGTTGCGACCACGACAACGCTGAAGGAAATCAGTGTATTTCCCCAGCCGCTGCAAAAACCGCACCCGCAACTGTGGCAGCCACTGACCAGTCCTCGTTCCATTCAATGGGCGGCGCAGCACGGCGTTAATGGCTATTTCGTCGGCGAAGCCAATGAACAGCTGAAAAAGAATATAGAGATCTATTACAAAGCTGCCGAGCAGGCGGGCTGGCCCGACCGGCTGGACCGTGGTTCTCTACGTTACGGTTGGGATGCGGAAAAACGCCGCGGCGTCGGTATTGCGCGTTTCATTCACCCGATTCTTCCAGGCGTTAATGAGAAAAAGGAACGCGAGCGCTGCAATCGTGGCCTCGAACTGCAGTTCGACTATATCGGACCCTTCTTTGAGGGATTGCTAGTGCCGGTGGGCGAACGTGTCACGGGTGACATGTTGATCGCTGAGGAAGTCGCGCTGGTAGGCAAGCCGGATGAACTGGTTGAGCAGATCATGAAGACGAAGGACTACTGCGGCTATGAAGACATCATGTTCGCGGGATTGTTTGAGAAGGCCGGATTTGCCGGCCAGGAAATTGAGGACATGATGCAGTACTTCGCCGAGGAATGTGCACCGACACTTCGCGAAGCCTGTGGTGGCGGAGCTGACTGGCAAACTGATGCGATGCCGGAACTCGTGCCAGCGACAAGTTTGGATAACAAGCCGGAAGCGTCCGCCGGCTGATTTTTAGGAGGCAGATGATGGATTTTGGATTGCTGCTGGCTTTTCGTAACCCGCTTAAGTGGAAACGGAACTGGGCGGATGTTTATGCCGAGCATATCGACCAGGCGGTGTATGCCGAGGAACTCGGTTACGACACTATCTGGACAACAGAGCACCATTTCGCCGAGGACGGCTGGTCGCCGAGCCTGTTGCCGATCTTGTCGGCAATCGGTGCACGGACTCGCTCGATTCGCATCGGCACATTCATCATCGTACTACCGTTTCATCACCCCGTTCGGGTCGCTGAAGATGCCGCGACGGTCGATATTATTTCCAACGGCCGACTGGATCTTGGACTGGGTCAGGGTTACTGGGTCAGCGAATTCAACAGCTTTGACATTTCCCGCCGGCAGCGCGCATCGCGCCTACGTGAGGGAACAGAGATCATCAACAAGTGCTTTACCGAAGAGAATTTTGACTACGAGGGCAAGTACTTCACCCTTCGCGATATCGAACTGAATCCGCGTCCCATCCAGCAACCGGGTCCGCCGATCTGGGTGGCGGCGATGGCCGAGAATACGGTGCGGCGTGTGGCGCAGCAGGGCTATCACCTGGCGGGTAGCGGTGGCGCCGATCTGCAGCAATTTTACGATGATGAATTGAAACAGCTCGGCAGAAACCCGGATGATTTCAAGATTTCTCAGCTGCGGGCGGTCTACGTCGCCGAAACGCGCGAACAGGCATGGGATGATTGTGAACAGCACCTGCACTACATGATGTCGCTCTATGATCGACGCTACAAGGAAGCCGACGACATGGAGTGGGGATCGTCGGTCATGAGTGCGCCGCAGGTGCCGCCGCCGGGTGAGTTACGCCATGCGAGTGATATCTCATTTTTCAATGCCCCGTTGATTGTCGGTACGCCAGAGGATGCGATTGCTGAGATCGAGCGCTACAGTGCTGAGACTCGGGTCACACATTTATGTATGTGGATGCAAATGGCCGGCATGCCGACTGAAAAGGCGCGTAAGTCCATGTCCTTGTTTGCAAGCGAAGTGATGCCGCATTTTCGAAATAAATAATTCGCCAACCTGGATGTGTGCTATGAATTACAGCGAGATTGAAATTACCCGCGGCGACGGTATTGCCACGGTCACCCTGAACCGACCCGATAAACTCAATGCGTGGACACGCACCATGGAAGCCGAGATTCGCACGGCCATGACCACGCTATCGGAGGATCAGGAAGTGCGCGTCATCGTCCTGACCGGCGCCGGACGTGGATTTTGCGCCGGCGCTGACATGGAGTTGCTGAACGACACCCAGGCTTCGGGCAGCACGGGTGATATCGCCGATGTGTACCCGGGTGGTATCGACGGCGGACTCGAACTGCCGTCTGATTTCCACATGCGCTATAGCTACTTCCCGACGGTTCCCAAACCGATCATTGCAGCAATCAATGGCCCGGCAGCCGGTCTCGGATTGATCATGTCGCTGTATTGCGATGTGCGCATGGCGGCTCGCAGTGCCGTATTCACGACCGCGTTTTCGCGCCGAGGCCTGATCGCCGAACACGGTATCTCTTGGCTTTTGCCGGCCCTGGTCGGGCATGCGCATGCGCTTGACCTTTTGTTATCTGCCCGCAAGGTGACGGCTACAGAAGCTTTGGCCATGGGCCTGGTGAACCAGGTACACGATGATGAAACATTTATGGAGCGGGTCTACGCCTACGCTCGGGAGATGGCCGAGCTGGTCTCGCCACGTTCAATTCGGGTCATGAAGGCGCAGGTTTACCGAGCGACATTACAGTCCCTGGAGCAATCCATCCACGTCGCCAATGCGGAAATGCCAGGGAGTTTTGTCTCAGAGGACTTCAAGGAAGGCGTGGAGCATTTCATCGAGAAACGCGCGCCGCGATTTTCTGGGCGATAGCGACGCGCAACCGGGCCGTCGGGCTATTGCAAGATGTCCCGGATTACTTCGGCAGCGAAGTCGCGGTAGGCGCTGTAAGCGTTGTAGAAAACCGGCAAAAGCTTGTCGGTCGCTCGCATGTCATGGCACTTCGGGCCAGGCAGTTCAGTGGCGCCCTGAGCAGGATTCGAACCTGCGACCTACCGCTTAGGAGGCGGTCGCTCTATCCAGCTGA
>CAXGUU010000113.1:0-10109 GCA_964012875.1 uncultured bacterium | reverse complement strand
CCGTATTGCCGAAATATTTCGGTTTCAACAGGCTCGCCCAGATGTCGACTTGTCCCTGTTCAGCGACTGCGCCATGTACAACGGTAAGCGCAACCATGATCGTCCAGACGCAGACCTTAATCAGCTTCATGTTGTTCACTCTTCTGACCGGGCAGTCGTAAACGCCACGGGCACCCCCGGAATATCCAGCCTGTCTTCTAACTTGACGGCAATTCAGCGGGAATGTTCCCCGCCCGGGTGCCGGTAGCAGGCGCCGAGACTGGTCTCTAGAGGCCAAAAACGCTATACCTAGGCTCGAGTGCGACCCCGCGCACGATCTTACGCCGTCAGCAACAAATTCCCAACCACCGAACCGCCTATGAAAAGCAATTCGCGCATGCTGACTGTCACGGTCTTCACGGTTTTGACGGTGATTTTGCTGTTGACGCTGATGAAACCACCTAAACCTGCCCCGGTACGCCCGGCGGAAAGTCCGCCAGCGGCCGCATTTTCTGCCAAGCCGGTCATGGAAATGGTGCCGGCGGTAGAATAGGGGAAAAAATTCTTCTTTGACGTCTTCGGTCACAGCGCGGACGAGTTTCGTGCGCTGCTCCGGCGCGCACAAATGATCTACGAACAAAGCGGCGATGCAGCGCGCGCCGAATTGGAGATCGTGATGGTGCTCCATGGCCCGGACATCCGGTTCTTCGCCACCAATGAAACGGGCAAGTACGATGATATCGTCGACCTGGCAGCAAAGCTTGACACCTTCGGCGTGTTCGACTTCAAACTCTGTGCGGCGACCGCCAGCCGGCTTGAGGTCGCAGAGTCGGAAGTGCCCGCGTTCATAGAATTTGTCTCCTACGGCCCGCAGGAAATCGATCACTTGAAGGAAGCAGGATTTTTCAGTCTTTAGCGAAACCCTGAAAAATCCGCAGTCGCTCTGGGGCCAAACCTAAAGCTCTCCAGAATCTACCGGGGCTCAGACGTCAAAATGACGGTAGCCGTCGAAAGCGAACTCGACTTCCTCGCCCGTTGAGTCAAGACAGCGTACGCCCCCTGCATCGGTGACCACTCCAATCCGGGTCACGGTTACTGAGCATTGTTCCGCACATTCAAGCACCTTCGAGCAAAGCTCGCCGGCGACGGTAAACGCGAGTTCGTAATCGTCACCGCCACAGGCAGCCAATTCTATTGATTTCACCGGCTCGAACGTATTCATTAACGCATTTGAACGTGGCAGCGAATCGAGCTCTATATCAATACCAACTTGGCTTAAGCGGGCTATGTGGCCGAGATCGGCGATCAATCCATCTGATATGTCGATCGCCGCAGAGGCAATCCCAACCAAGCTCCCACCGAGTCGCAATCGAGGCTGAGGCCGGCAGAAACGTTCCAAAAAAAAGGCATTCAACGCGAAGTCGCCGCTTCGTTCAAATCCAGCGATCGCAGCGGCGGCGTCGCCCAGAGTGCCACTGACAAAAACCTGGTCGCCGACGCATGCGCCATCGCGGGTAAGACCACCTGCCGCAACGCTGCCAGTGATATGCAAACTCATGGTCAACGGGCCTCTCGTGGTATCGCCGCCGACGAGCCGACACCCGTGAGCCTCCAGACCTCGTCTCAGACCGCGCGCGAATCCGGCCAGCCAGGTCTCATCAATGGCGGGCAGGGTCAATGCCAACGTCGCAAAAGCGGGGCACGCGCCCATTGCCGCTTGGTCGCTCAAGTTCACAGCAGCAAGACGCTCACCAATCAACTCCGGATCGAGCCCACCCGGAAAGTGGACATCTTCGACCATCGTGTCCAACGACAACACAGTCGCTTCCCCCGGTGGCAAACGGACTAGGGCAGCATCGTCGCCAACGCCGACCAGCACGTCATCAGATCGTTGGCCGGCCCACGTGAAGTATCGATTGATGAGATCGAACTCATCCACCTCGGCTGCACGCCTCCGGGCCTCAACGCCCGGCAGCGATCTCTGTTTCGCGCTGACGTTTTGCAAGACGGTCGAGCACGCCGTTGACGTAGCGATGTCCTTCGACAGTACCGAACATCTTGCACAGTTCAACGCCCTCGTTGATCACCACTCTGTAAGGTATTTCGAGGCAGTGACGCATTTCGTAGGCACCAATCAACAATACCGAGCGTTCCACCGGATCAAGACGTTCCCAATCGCGATCAAGATGCTGCTCCAGATCGCCCTTCAGATCCTCCAGACCCAGTGGTACTTCACGCACGAGTTCGTTGAAGTAGTCCATATCGACGCTGACCAGTTCGCGATCGGCAACGAATTCGCTGACGATGTCGTTGGGCGCTTGCCCCGCCATCTGCCATTGGTACAAGGCCTGAACGGCGCAGCGCCGGGCTCTTACTCGACCGCGGTTGCCCGGGCGTGAATTCATGCTCAGAGCTGGCGCATAAGCGAAATCATTTCAATCGCTGTGGTGGCGGCTTCAGCACCTTTGTTGCCGGCCTTGGTCCCCGCGCGTTCTATCGCCTGCTCTATTGTTTCGGTGGTCAGGACACCGAAGATAACTGGCACGCCGGTCTCTTCTGCCGCGCTCGCCAACCCGCGCGCGCAACTACCAGCAACATGCTCGAAGTGAGCGGTCGATCCCCGGATGACCGTGCCGAGTGCAATGACAGCATCATACTTTCCTGATGCAGCCAACCTCTTCGCCACCACCGGCAATTCGAATGCCCCGGGAACATGCACGATCGTGACATCGGGTTTAACCGTCGCCTGGCGGTCGAGCATGTCAAGGCACCCCGCCTCCAGCTGGTCAACAATGAAGCTGTTCCAACGTGTACTCAATACCGCAACGGCGGCCTTCTGATCCAATACCGCACTGCCGTCGATAATCGCTACATCTTCCATCTGAACCTACCTTTTCAGGTTACGTATTCTACGACTTCGAGCCCGAAACCGGAGATCGCATGATATTTGCGCGGGTTGCTCATCACGCGCATTTTTTTAACGCCGACGTCGGCAAGAATTTGCGCACCCAAACCGATTTGGCGCCAGTCCATCGGATTCGTTTCGCGTGGCAACTTTTCACCGTCGTCGAGCTCCGCAAATTTTTGCACCTGCATCACCAAATCGTCGTTGCTAACCTGGTTATTGAGTATGACTACAACCCCTTCTCCGGCCTCACTGACACGCTTGAGCGCATCTCTGAGTGGCCAGCCAGCGTCCTTTCTAACGCTCGCGGTCAGGTCTTCGAACGGGTTATGTATATGCACCCGCACCAATGTAGGCCGGTTGGCATCGATATTACCCTTGGCCATCGCCATGTGCAGATCACCATGAATCGCATCCCCGTAAGCGTACAGGGTGAACTCTCCGAACTCGGTCACCAGCGTCGACTCGGCGACTCGGTTGACTGTTTTTTCAGTCTCAATACGGTGCCGGATTAAATCAGCGATTGTCCCGATTTTAAGATCGAACTCGCGGGCGATGATTTCAAGATCGGGCCGGCGCGCCATGGTACCGTCATCTTTCAGGATTTCTACAATCACTGCCGCCGGCTCCAGCCCGGCTGTACGCGCGAAATCGCATCCCGCTTCGGTATGCCCGGCGCGGGTCAGAACACCACCTGATTGCGCCATCAGAGGAAAAATGTGACCGGGTTGGGTCAGATCAGCAGGACGGGCGTCGCGGGCAACGGCCGCCCGCACGGTACGAGCGCGATCAGCTGCTGAAATCCCAGTCGTTACACCTTCGGCAGCTTCGATGGACAGGGTAAAATTGGTACGGTGTGTGTAGCGTGTATCCTGCACCATAAGAGGCAGGTTAAGTTGCCGACACCGATCTTCTGTAAGCGTCAAACAAATTAATCCGCGGCCATGCTTGGCCATAAAATTGACATGCTCAGGCGTACAGTGCTCGGCGGCGATGATGAAATCACCTTCATTCTCGCGATCTTCATCGTCCATGATGATGATCATCTTGCCTTCGCGAATGTCGTCGATCAGTTCTTGTGTGGTATTTAGAGCCATAGGGATGGTGGGTTGATGCCAGCGGGCGATTATAGACGCACTGCCCTTCCAGGCATAAAACAGTGTGTCAGGCCCGCAATCAGGGCAAGACCGACGCACCGAATCGAGGCGCGTAAGCTCCAATAGCCCACGGCAGTTGCCGTTGGGTGGCTGCGGGCGCCGCTGTTAGTCCAATCCTGGTGTGAGGACCGCCTTCGGCTATTCAGGCCGGACAAACCCGGCTTCAATCAGGCTTTCTAGTGAGACACCCTGCCCTACGCGGCCTGAGCCCAGCAGACGTTCGATATAGCGCGCAATCAGGTCAACTTCGATATTGATACTGGCACCGCTTTGAAGCCTACCAAGCGAGGTGCGTTCGAGCGTATGGGGGATCAGCAGGATTTCGAAGTTGCGCTCGTTCACTGCGTTGACGGTAAGACTAACCCCGTCGACGCAGACCGATCCCTTGAACGCAAGGTAGCGTGCGAGGTCCTCGGGTACTTCAATTTCGAATCGAACATACTCGCCCTTATCTTCCCGTGCCTGCACCACACCGATACCATCAACGTGACCGCTGACAAGATGGCCACCGAGGCGCTCATCCACCCGCAGGGCTTTTTCCAGGTTGACCTCACTGCCGGTAGTAAGGTCGCCAAGGGTGGTTAACTTGAGCGTTTCCATGGAAACATCGACTTCGAATGCGTCTCCGGCGAACGAGACAACAGTCAGGCACGGCCCTGACACTGCGATTGAGTCGCCCAGTGCGACGTCGGACATGTCCAGCGCCGGACACTCGATTTTAAGTCGCATGGCCTCACCGACCTGCGTCATGGCCGCTACGCGGCCCTTGGTTGCAACAATTCCGGTAAACATACGATTCAGATTCTCAACCCACTCCTAGTCTTCGTGTCGAGTGAACGACATCGCAACATCATTGTCGAGGCGGCGCAGATCGTACAGCCTCAATTGCAAGGTCTCAGCCAGACTTGACGCCGATTCGATATTCAGCCCGGGACGGCCCTGGCTGCCGATCAATCTCGGTGCGACGTAAAGCACGAGTTCGTTGAAGAGATCAGCTGACAGGAATGCGCCAGTCAGGATGCTGCCAGCCTCGACCAGGACGTGATTGACTTCAAGTCGTGCAAGCAAGCACAAGGTTTCATCGAGTGGAACTGCGGGGAAACCGCCGCATCGGGATTCGACACGGCTGACCGTCGCCCCTGCCCGCTCAAGCGCGCTGGCCCGATCGGCGTCGTCACTCCGGGTGATGACGTAGGTATCTCCTGACAGCGCCAGCATTCGCGCCGTCGGCGGCGTGCGTAAGTGGCTGTCGAGGATAATCCGTCGCGGTTGGCGTCCCACCATATCAATCGCAGCATCCCGCACATTGAGTGAGGGATCATCTGCCAGTATGGTGCCGATGCCAGTCAACACAGCACAGGACTCCGCGCGCAAATGCTGGACGTCTGCACGCGCAGCCTCGCCGGTGATCCACTGGCTTTCGCCATTAGCCATCGCGGTGCGGTTATCGAGGCTCATCGCCACCTTGATGCGCACCCAGGGTCTTCCCGTTCGCGCTCGATGAATAAATCCTCGGTTGAGCCAGGCGGCGGCTGCCTGCTCAACGCCGCCAACTACGTCAATACCTGCCTGACGCAGTTCGGCCGCACCACCGCCGGCAACCGCCGGGTTCGGATCCGCCACGGCGTACACAACGCGCGCTATGCCCGCTTCGATCAGTGCGCGGGTGCAGGGGCCGGTTCGGCCCTGATGGTTGCACGGCTCGAGCGTCACGTAGGCACATGCGCCCTGTGTGCTGCCCCGGGCAGAATCAAGCGCCGCGGCTTCGGCGTGCGGCGCACCGGCAACGGCGTGAAAACCACGGCCGACAATTTGATCATCCCTGACGATGACACAACCCACCGTCGGGTTGGGGCTGGTTCCGTACCGACCCTGCCTGGCCAGCGCCAGCGCTTCGTTCATGTAAGTGCGATCGCGCTCAGGCGAGGCCATCGCTAGCCGCCACCAGCTGCCCCTTTTTTCCGGAGGCGCCGTTATTTAATCGAAATTCGACTTTCACGTTTCGTCTTTCTTGCGTCCTTTATTTTCGGATTGCAGGAGCTCGAGCTGTTGCTCCCGAAGATCCGGCGGCAATTCGTTTTCCAGACGTTCGATTTCTTCGAGGAAAGCACGGACGTCTTCGAAGCTCCGGTAGACGGATGCAAAACGGACGTAAGCGACCTGGTCGAGGCCACGCAGCGCGTCCATGACAAGTTCGCCAATCTTGACCGAGGCAATTTCGCGCTCACCGCTTTCGCGAATTCGACGCTTGATCTGGTTAATTGCATTCTCGACCCGTTCCATCGCAACAGGACGCTTTTCGAGCGCTTTGATAACGCCACTGCGCAGCTTCTCGTCGCTGAACATCTCCCTCCTGCCGTCACTTTTGATGATTCTGGGAAGACTAAGCTCAGCAGTTTCATAGGTCGTGAACCGTGCTTTACAGCCCTGGCATTCTCGGCGCCGCCGGATCTGGTCGCCGTCACCCAACAGCCGCGAATCGATGACGCGCGTATCCTGATGATCACAAAAAGGACAATGCATGGTGGTAATCCCCTACAAGCTGTAGTGCGGGCTCAGCGAACTGGAAGTGGTCTCAAAATTTATTGTGCTCGCCTTGGTGCCTGGAAAGTTCGGATACAAGGTGTGGTGCCTTGAGACCGCTTCCGTTTACCTGGCGTAAACCGGGAAGCGTCCGCACAGTTCGCTGACCTGATTCCTTACCTTGGTAATAACAGCATCATCTTCAATTGCATCGAGCACGTCACACATCCAGCCGGCGATCGTTTCGGCTTCAGACACGCCAAACCCCCGCGTGGTCATCGCCGGTGTACCGATCCTGATGCCACTCGTAACGAAAGGTGATTGCGGATCATTGGGTACCGCGTTTTTATTCACAGTAATGTGGGCCTGACCGAGGGCGACATCGGCAGCTTTGCCGGTAAGGCCCTTGTCGACCAGGTCAACCAGGAACAGGTGATTGTCCGTGCCGCCTGAGACGACGCTGAATCCGCGCGCAAGAAACGTCTCGGCCATGGCCCTGGCATTGTCGAGTACCCGCAACTGGTAGTCACGGAAATCGGGTTGCATGGCTTCCTGGAAAGCCACTGCCTTGGCGGCAATGATGTGCATCAGCGGCCCGCCCTGACTGCCCGGAAATACCCCCGAATTCAGTTTCTTTTCAAGCGTTTCGTTGGCGCGCGCGAGGATCAGCCCCGAACGGGGCCCCCGCAGGGTTTTGTGCGTCGTACTGGTAGTGACGTCGGCTAGGTCAATAGGACTCGGGTAGAGATCGACTGCAATCAGTCCGGCAACGTGAGCAATATCCGATACCAGGTAGGCGCCCACCTCGTCGGCAATTTCACGAAACTTCGCCCAGTCAACGATGCGTGAATAAGCGGAAAATCCCGTCATGATCATGCGCGGTTTATGTTCCCGCGCCAGGCTCACTACCTGATCGTAATCGATTTCCCCGGTTTTGCCGTCGAGACCGTACTGAACGGCGCTGTAAGTCTTGCCTGAGAAATTAACATGCGCGCCGTGGGTGAGATGGCCGCCATCGGCCAGACTCATACCAAGCACGCAGTCGCCCGCATCCAGTAACGCCAGGTAGGCTGCGCCGTTGGCCTGCGAACCGGAATGGGGCTGCACATTGGCATAGTCGGCACCGAACAGGGCTTTTGCGCGGTCTATCGCCAGTTTTTCCACGACATCAACGTGCTCGCACCCCCCGTAGTAGCGCCTGCCTGGATACCCTTCTGCGTACTTGTTGGTCAGCGAGGTGCCAGCGGCCTCCAATACCCGGGGACTCGTATGGTTTTCGGATGCGATCAGTTCGATGTGCGTTTCCTGGCGCAGGTTTTCAGCTTCTATTGTCCCCCATAGGTCGGGGTCAAAAGAAGCGATGGTCATATCCCGAGAAAACATTGCTGTGTATCCAGTTTGCCGTTAAAAGCGGGCCTTGAGAGGGAGGTGCCGAGGCTACCGGGGGACCGTCGGCGCGTTATTTTTTGCACCCGAATTCGCGGTCCCGGAAAAGATCGACCTGCCTGTCTCTCAAGTACCTGCGATTATCGATGATCAGCATCGTCGAAACAATTAGAAGGCTTTGAATTTACTCAAGTAAACGGGCTCGTGTCGGTCGCCGCGGCAGAATACCCACAGGCTGAAGCAATCATCTGTATAAGGCCAACGGAAACGGTGCACTGTAGGTAGTCAGTCACCGACCCGGGGATTTTTCGGATGTCTTTATTTTGCATACGCGAGGCGATCTCTCTGCGCACCGCCGCGAATACTATGATGCGGCGGATCTCCTGCGCCATCTTCACCGCTTCCTTGGCTCCGCTTTTCCGCGTTGCAACTTTTTGATGAGAGGGCACAAAGATGTACGCATTGACCTTTTCGACCTGGGAACACGGCCGTCCGCTATTTATCCGGGTCGCGGAATTCGTGCTCGTCTAATGCGGACGAAAAGAATTCTGTCCGGTCTATACCACCGGCCTCTGTCACTTCATAAGATTTCACCACGTCTCCGCCGTCAGATTTTTGCTCCCGATCACTTTGCTGAGTTAAAAACAGCGCATCAACCTCAAGCTTACGCGAGCGCACCGCAACAGCAATGAAGTCAAGGCCATCGCGCTCATAATTGCCTCTTGGGTCTCGCGCCAGCGATGGCACGGCGAGCCAGACGATGCGTTAGAATGACGCGCATGCTACGTGTAACCGAGAAACCAAACGTTGAGTAAGGCCGACAAGTTTTTCCGGCGTGCTGAACGCCTGCTCAAGCGCATTGAAGACATGCTTCCCAACGAGCGGGATACGGTCAACCTGGAAGAAGGAGTTGCCTGGCGCTGGAGAACCGGCGGGAGCAATACGCGCTTGGAACCGATCACGAGATTCAACCAGATTACGCTCGAAGATCTGTTGCATGTCGAACGGCAGAAAGACGCCCTGGTACGCAACACGGAACAATTTCTTGCCGGGGTACCGGCAAATAACGCTCTGCTCTGGGGACCGCGCGGCACGGGGAAATCATCTCTTGTAAAAGCCCTGCTAAACGATTTCTCAGCGCAAGGCTTGCGCCTGGTAGAAGTAGACCGCCTTGATCTGGTCGACCTACCGGAGATCATTGATCACATTGAAGATTCCGAGCACCGCTACGTCATTTATTGCGATGATCTTTCGTTTGACGAAAATGACGCGACCTACCGTGCGTTGAAAACTGTGCTGGACGGTTCGGTACTCGAAACACCTGACAATATCGTGATCTACGCCACCTCCAACAGGCGCCATTTGGTACCGGAACGTCAAAGCGACAACGCCGATACGCGCGTCGATGGAGGCGAACTCCACCACGGTGAAGCAGTCGAAGAAAAGATATCGCTGTCGGAACGATTTGGGCTGTGGTTATCGTTCCATCCACTAAACCAGGAGCGGTATCTCGACATCGTCGAACACTGGCTGAAGTCATTGGGTACAAGCCAGAAAGACCAGGAGTCAATGCGAAAAGCCGCACTTGAATGGGCGCTTTTGCACGGTTCACGCAGTGGACGTACCGCTTATCAATTCGCTCGTGATTGGACCGGGCGCGAGGCGTTGGCGGCCAAATGATGAACACCACCGCACCGCCACAGGAACTTGACTCGGTCAGACGAAACGCCGAATGCCTGGCCGACCCGATCACAATCAATCAGGCTTGCGATCGCATGGCTGCTGAGATTACTGAAAAGCTCAGCCGTACCAATCCAGTGCTGCTCGGTGTCATGACTGGTGGACTTACGCCACTCGCGATGCTGCTTCAGCGCATGGATTTTCCGCTGCAAACCGACTACGCCCACCTGACGCGGTACGGCATGCGGGTGAGCGGCGGCGAGTTGCGGTGGATTCGCAAGCCGCCCGAAAGTGTGCGGGACCGAACGGTGCTCGTCGTCGATGATCTACTCGACCACGGTATTACGCTGCAGGCAGTGCAGGAGGCATGCTACGAACTTGGCGCCGCTGAAGTTATGACCGCAGTGCTGGTCACCAAGCAAATCGATCATCGCGCCGGCCTCGAGTCGACAAATTTCTCAGCCCTGACGCTGCCCGAC
>CAXGUU010000112.1:0-10128 GCA_964012875.1 uncultured bacterium | reverse complement strand
CGCAAATCGTTGGGACGCCCGAGCAGGTAGCCGATCAACTGCAGGCGATACTGGACGAAACGGGCGGCGATGGCTTCAACCTTACACCCTCGGTCATGCCCGACAACTTCGCTGAGTTCGTCGATGAAGTCGTGCCTGTTTTGCAGCAACGCGGGGTCTATCGGCGTGAATACAGCGGGGAGACCTTTCGCGATCACCTGAATCAGCAGACCCCTGGCTGAGCGCACTATCGGTAGCGTTGACCGCCGTTCTGCTCGGCACCTGCGTAAAGGATTTTGCGCTTGATCGCGGCGTCAATGCGACACTGTTCAAAATTCTCGTCGAGTAAACGGCCCGCCGGGGTAGGCGCGATGGTGAAATGGTCATAACGATCTTTACCGCTGACCAATGCTACCAGCGAACGATCACCAGTCGTTTGCTTCATTGATGTCGACATGTAACGGATCGCGGCGCCAATGCGGCGAGCACTCGTTGAGTTTGGGTTGGAACCATGAAAGAGATGGCCATGGTGCAGCGACGCCTGCCCGCTTTGCAAAATGATGTCGACCGCTTTTTGTTCATCCACTTTCACGGCCAGTTCCTGGCCGCGGGAGAGTAGGTTATCGGGCGCGAAAGAATCTTTATGCGGTTGCAGTTCGTCCACATGTGAGCCCGGAATAAAACGCATGCAGCCGCTGGCTACCGTTGATGGCGAGAGCGCTACCCAGGCCGTCACTTCCCGTGCGTCATCCAGACCCCAGTAGTTCAGATCCTGGTGCCAGCTCACATAGCTGGGTGTATTGGCTTCCTTGATGAACAGTCCCGCGCTCCATACCACCAGATCAGGTCCCAACAGCTTCTGTGCCGCCACGACCAGACGCGGATGGCGGATGAGGGCATCGAAGGACGGCAGCACGCGATCAGGGTAGGCCCGCAGTAATGCAAGTTTTTCAGGCTCTTTCGCCAGTTCCGACTCGGCTGCTTCAAGGTCGGCGCGGATTTCGCACGCTTCAGACGCCCCGATGACCGGATACGGGAAGATGAATCCGTCACGCTCGTAGGCACCAAGGAATTCTTCATCGTTGATATTCAAAGTAAGCTACCCGTGCGTCCGACCCCTGGCGTGCCATTGTAGCCGCTCGCTCCGGTGGGATGCGGAAGCGAATACCATGGCGCGGACTACTGCAGCGTCGTGAGGTATTCGCAAATCCCTTCGAAAAACGGGCGATCGGGAAATCGCGTCGCTTAGTTAGCGCATCGTCAGTCATGGCGGCGACGTTGACGCCCAGTTCGGCGTATCGCGGTTGCCAGTCTGCCCGTCAAACCAACGGGCGTTTACGGAAGGGTCACTAATTAATCGATCTGGTTCGTGGCGACTGCGATCGATATGCTAGTGCTGACCTTCTGGCAGCCGAATCACAAGGCCGTCCATCGCTTCGGTGAACTGAATCTGGCAGTCCAGGCGGCTTTGCTCCGTGACACCATCGGCAATGGCGAGCATGTCCGTTTCCTGTTCATCAGCTCTACCTGTGAGGGGCTATCGACATAGATATGGCAGGTGGCGCAGGCGCAGTTGCCGCCACAATCACCGTCAATGTCGGGGAAGCCGTTATCAATAGCGGTCATCATGAGCGAATCACCGGCGCAGGCCTCGACCACGTGTTCGGTGCCGCGAGCGCCGGCCGATGGCCAGGCGCATACGCCCGCTCGAACCTCGATGTCAGTGGGGGGGAGATTGAATGCACCCCGGTTCTCAACCAGAATTCGGCAGATATCTTTTCGGACAGCATCTATGTATCAGGACTTTTTCATACCCGCGGACGGTCGCTCGCTGCTGATTGCCGATGTCGAGTTCGTCACCGACCGGCTCGAAGACGATGACGGCTGGGATGATGCGGTCGCCAATGGTGAACTGCTCCCATTTGCCCTGTCGGAGAAATTCCCGCTCGGTTTGCGTGCACGGGTCGGCGCGCTCACCGAACCGGAAGAGGCCGGCTGGATCGGCCGGGTGCGCTGGAAGCTGTCTGCGCCGAGCGGTCGGATCGTGATAGCGAACGGCCTGCATGACTTGTTCGACGCTGCCGATGACTCCTACGACGGCAATAGCATTGGCATTCAAGAGGGCGAGTATGCGGCCACGCTTTACACCATGGTCACTAGTTTCAACGCACCTTATTGCCTGATGCAGGCCGACGATGTCGACTGGGATGAACAGCAGCGGTTTGGCGACTGGTGGCGTAAGACAAGGCCCACGCAGGATTTCCCGGACTGGCTGAACGCGCTCTGCATGATCGATCCGAACAACGATCCCGGCCACCGCAAGCAATGGGAAGACCTTGATCCGGACGAAGAAGATCGTCTCGAAGCGTTGTGGGAAGATCGGCCCTGGGCCGACTACGTACTTCAGCTGGAACCGCTTACCGGCGCCCTCGAAATGCCGGAACTGGACGATGGTCTGCTGTTCGAAACCGAGGTCAGGCGCACGGAGCGTTGTCCGGAGGCAATTGAGCTCGATTGACGGCGCGGAAGAAGTACAGCGCCACATTGCAAAAACCGGAACCCGGTGCGCTTAAGAGGTCATTGGCGGACTAGATGATGCCACGCTGTGCAGGCCAGAGAGAAAACACGTTCCGGCAGCGCCGTAACGCGAATGCCTCCGGTGCGACAACATGTTCGCGCGGTCGACCGTACGCATTTGCGCTGGCAAGTCGAACGCGAGACGACACGGGATATTTCCGGACAGGTGATTTCCCGGGCTATTGGTCCGCTGCTGGGTTTCCTGGCGCGAGGGTTGGGGTGCAGAAGGCACTGTTTTCGGGGTCTTCTGGGGCGGCATGTTCAGGTTTCCCTACGTTCTCATCGAAAGCATCCGCGCTGATGGCGATCTTTAGCGGCTATTCTTGGGTGTGAATGTTCAACTCAGAGGGGAAACGCCATGACAGTTCGAGTAGAAAAAAACGGCGCGGTAACGACCGTTATTCACAGCCGACCGGAAGTACGAAATGCAATGGATCCTGAGAGCGCCGATGCGCTGGTCGCCGCGTTTAACGACTTCGATGCCGACCCACAAGCCCGCGTCGCCGTGTTCTGGGGCGAGGGCGACGCATTCTGTGCTGGCTGGGATCTGAAGTTCGCGAGTTCGCTGGCCGAGGAAGCTGAACCACTTGGTCATCTCGACTACCCGGCCGATCCCAACGTCGAGGCGCCGCGGGGACCGATGGGCCCGAGCCGGATGGATTTGTCGAAACCGGTGATTGGCGCCATTGCGGGTCCTGCCGTGGCCGGCGGCATGGAACTGGCGCTGTGGTGCGACGTTCGCATCATGGAACAAAGCGCGTACATGGGCGTTTATTGCCGGCGCTGGGGCGTACCGCTGATCGACGGTGGCACTGTACGCCTACCGCGTCTGGTCGGGCAGGGGCGAGCGCTGGAAATCATTATGACCGGACGCAAGGTGCCGGCGGAAGAGGCGCTCAGGATTGGTGCCTGTGAACAGGTCGTCGCCGACGGCGACTCGCGTCGGGCAGCCGAAGCACTAGCGGCGGAAATCGCACGCTTTCCGCAGGGTTGTATGAATGCGGACCGGCGTTCGGTCTATCTGCAGCACGGACTGAGCGTCGATGAAGGGATGCGCGCGGAATGGGATAACAGTATCGACATGCTGGCCGCCGAGGGCATCGCCGGTGCGACGCGGTTTAAGCGTGGGCAGGGACGACATGGCGACTTTGAAGATATTTAGAGCGAGCGCGTCGTCATGCTCATCAACATTGACAACGGCAGGACCTTGGCTGACTTCTGTGCCTACGACGGTGATTGGCTGTTTCTGAAGTCATCGCTTCGCCGCCCGGAGAGGCCCGTTACCGCATTAAAGGCGAGTAGCTGGCGGGCGTTATCCTGTCCAATCTGGAAGACCGGCGCATCGCTCAACTCGAGACCGAGATCCGCGAGCTACGACGCATTTAGTCCAATATCGACACCTGCTCGAACCTTGGCGGTATCATTTCCGAACGTAACGAGGGGAGGCGCTTGCGTGGCTTTCACAGAATCCTACTGGCCCGCCACTGAAGATGGCGAATTGTTCGACTGGACCGTTGGTGACGCGCTACGCGAGATGGCCAGTCGACATCCTGACCGTACCGCGCTGCTCGAAGCAGTGGTCGATGCAGCTGCGCGTCGGCGCTGGACCTACGCGGAGCTGCTGGCAGCCGCGGAGCAGACGGCGCATGCGCTGTTGAGCGAGTTTCAACCCGGCGATCACATCGCGGTATGGTCAGCCAACTGTCCGGAATGGGTGATTCTACAGTTTGGAATTGGACTTGCGGGAATGGTGTTGGTAACGGTCAACCCGGCCTACAAAGCCTCGGAGCTTGAGTATGTGCTCAAGCAATCGAAGGCACGTGGCGTGTTTCATCAGACGGTCTATCGGGGCGTCGCGATGGCGGATGTCGTTGCCGAAGTCCTGCCGGGCATTGAAGGTTGCGATCAGGCATTCAGTATCGATGCCTTCGATGATTTTATCGCTAGTGCTGGGAGCGGTGAGCGTTTACCCGCTGTCAAATCGTCAGACCCGGTCATGATCCAGTACACCTCTGGCACCACCGGGTTCCCCAAGGGAGCGATGCTGCATCACCACGGCATCGTCAATAATTCGCGCCTGTCGGCCGAATTACGCGGTGCCGGCGATGGCACGGTCGACATCACCTGCATGCCACTTTTTCACACTGGTGGCTGCGTTGTTGGCGTACTCGGTACGCTGCAGACGGGCGGCACCCTGGTCCTGCTGCCGGAATTCGAGCCTGAACATTACCTCGATATGATCGAGGAGGAGGGTGGGGAATTCACCCTGGCGGTACCGACCATGTTGATTGCGCTGCTTGAAGAGCAAGCCACGCGACCGCGTGACCTGTCCACGCTCAAGGTGGTGATGTCGGGTGGTTCGACCGTGCCGGTCGAACTGGTGCGCAAATTTGAGAATGATCTGGGAGTGCGTTTTTCGATCATTTTCGGGCAGACCGAAACCTCGCCCATCATCACCATGGGGCGATTGGACGACGACCCGAAGGACAAGTCGGAAACGCTCGGTCGCCCCATCCCGCAGACCGAGGTAAGGATCATCAATCCCGACACCGGCGAGGTCGTGCCTGTCGGCGAAAAGGGCGAACTGTGCACGCGCGGTTTTCTGGTGATGAATGAATACTTTGATATGCGGGAGCCGACGGCCAGGACCATCGACAGCGAAGGCTGGCTGCACACCGGCGATTTGTGTTCGATGGACGAGCGCGGATTCTTCTATATCGAAGGGCGATTGAAGGACATGATCATCCGCGGTGGCGAGAACATTTACCCTCGGGAAATCGAGGAGCTGCTGTTCAGTCACCCCGCGATCGCCGATGTGGCGGTCGTCGGTATTCCGGATGATCGCTGGGGCGAGCAGGTCGGTGCTTTCTTACGACTCGAGTCGGGCCAGTCCATGAGCAAGGACGAACTCGCGGAGTACCTGCAGGCGAACCTCGCGCGGCACAAGGTACCGAAGATCTGGGCCAGGGTTGATGAATTTCCGCTCACCGCCTCGGGCAAGATCAAAAAGCATGAGCTCGCAGCGATGCGGGATGAAGGGCGGTTTGGCGAAATTTAACGACGTACACTGATGGCGGGCCACGCAACGAGAGAGCGGCGCTTGGCCGTAAACCTGTCGCTTATCTTTACCGAGATACCGCTGCTAGCGCGCTTTGATGCCGCTGTGGCGCTGGGTTTCAAAGGGGTAGAGATTCAATTTCCCTATGAAGAATCGCCCGGCGATTTGAAGCTCGCCGCTGAACGTGCTGGCGTCGAGATTGCGCTCTTCAATGTGCCCGCCGGCGATTTGATGACCGGCGGTCCAGGGCTCGCCGGCTGCCCGGGGCGGGAAGCTGAATTCGAAGCGGCACTTGAGCAATGTGTGCGTTATGTTGACGCGCTTAAGCCTGACTGTGTCAATGTTCTCGGTGGGAGAGTTGGCGACGGCCACACGCGTGAACAATGCCTCGATACCTTCATGCGCAATATCGAACGTGGGCGGCATCGCCTGAAACCCTACGGCGTCACGACGGTGTTCGAAGCGATCAATCGCCACGATGTGCCGGGGAGTTTGATCAGCACGACGGCAGAGCAAATCGATATCCTGCAGCGACTCGCTGACCCCGATGTCCGGCTACAGATCGACCTATATCACATGGCTCGCATGGGCGAATTTTTTCCCCTGGCCTTGCCCGCGGCGCTGCCGCATACCGCGCATATACAGTTCGCCGATGTGCCGGGGCGCAACGAGCCGGGTACCGGATCGCTCGATTTCAGTGCTGCATTCGCTCTGATCGCACAAAGCGACTACGCCGGGTGGCTGGCCGCCGAATACCGGCCCGGCGACGAGAGCTACTCGAGTTTTGACTGGCTCAGGCGGCAACCGTTCTCCGACTACGCATGAACGGTATCCCGGATATAGGTTAGGCTCGATCCACGTTCAGGGGAGAAGGTCGATGTCAGAACAGAAATTCGCCATCGTCAGCGGTGCCAGCTCGGGTATAGGACGCGCCGCAGCGGAAGCCCTGCTGAACGCAGGCTGGGTCGTCGGTCTGGTGGCACGGCGCGAAGCATTGCTGGCCGAGATCGCGCAGAAGCATGACATGGCAATCGCGCTGGCCGGAGACGTGACCAAACCCGGTGACGTTGAAGCGGTGGTCGGTCAATTCGTCACGCAAACAAACCGCATCGATCTGCTGTTCAACAACGCCGGCATCTTCAGCCCGCAGAAGCCGGTGGACGAAGTTTCAGTCGAAGAGTGGACCCGTGCGGTGTCCGTTAACCTCACCGGCATGTTTCTGATGGCACGCGCATGTTTTGGCCAGATGAGGCGGCAACAACCACCCGGAGGGCGCATCATTAACAATGGATCGATCTCCGCCCACAGTCCACGTGAAGGCGCGGTGTGCTACACGGCAACGAAACATGCGATCACTGGCCTGACCAAGTCTATCAGTCTCGATGGACGACCGTTCGATATCGCCTGTGGACAAATCGATATCGGCAACGCGCACACGGAGCTGGTCGACACGTTGGTGCAGGTTGCCGAGGCCCAGGGCAACCTGCCTCCACCCACGATGGATGTCAGCCACGTTGCGGAGGCGGTGCTCGCGATGGCTGAACTGCCACCCGACGCTAACGTACAGTTCATGACCATAATGGCGACGAAGATGCCGTTCGTCGGCCGTGGTTAGACGCTGTCATCGACAACCAATTCGTGATTCAGACAAGGATCGGCAACAAGTAATAAATACCATCCGCGGCCCTCTGCGTATCGCGCAGAAAGGCAATGGCAAAGCTGCTTTAGACTAGTGCCCGCGACACCTGAGAGCTCGCGCCTTCCTCCTTTTAAACGCCGCCCTACGGTACGTCGGGAAGTAGTGAGGTGCCGGGCGATCGACTCGATTTCACTCAAGTTCCACAGGGCGTGGCCCGCTTCTCCCGACCATGACGGCAAGCGGTTGCGCTGCCTTTGTGCCGGCTCGCGCTGTGGGCGTGAGTTCCTACCACTCCCCCCAACTATCCCAATAACCAACTTCTGATAGCGGCAGGCGTTTGGCCTTGTGCAAATCGCCGCCGGTCAGGTATCCAATCGGCAGCAAGGCGGTCTGGGTCACGTTTTCCGGCATACCCAGTAAATCGCGTACGTCGTCCTCGTAGATCAGGTGCAGCGACGTCCAGGCCGAGGCAATCCGCCGGGCTCGCAATGCCATCATCAGTGACCAGGTGGCCGGCAGGATCGAGCCATACATCGACGCCTGCACAAACACGTCCTCGTTTTCGAAGCGGCTTTCGATGCAGGGGATGATCATCGCGGGCACTTCGTGCAGGTGCTCCATCAGGTGAGAGGCGGAGGCCATCACGCCTTCTTTCTGGCTGGTTCTTAAGTCGTCGCCGGAGAATTCGCGGTTGGCGCTGACGCCGGTCCGGCTGAGGCCTGTACCGTCAGCAACATATTTCTCAGCCCCGCGCAGATAGGCATCGGCAATGCCAGCTTTCTTTTCAGAATCAGTGACTACAATGAAGCGCCAGGTTTGCGTATTGGCACCAGTCGGCGCCTGCAACGCGATTTCGAGGCATTCCTCGATAACATGTCGCGGCACTTCACGCTCAAGGTCGATGCGCAGCCGCACGCTGCGTGTGGTGTTCAGCACGTGATCGACGCTCGCCAGATCGATCGAGAATACATCGGATTTCGCCATGTCTTTTTCCTTGTTGTGACTGGTCGCCGTAAGGTACGAAGAGTATCTTAACGTGGCCCTCAATGTGTACGGTGGCAGCTGCGCGGATTCTGACCGCTAAAGCCATTGCCGGCGTGGCGACACGGGAGCTCGAATGAAGTGATTGTTACTGATGAAGCACGCCAAGGCTGACGCGACCGCGATTGGGCAGGGTGCCCGTGACCGGGTGTTGAGCGGCCTCGGGCATGCCCAGACAAGCGCCACCGGACGCGTTCTCAAACCTGCAAAGTTACTCCCCGATCTTGCCCTTTGTTCCGATGTTAGCCGTGCGCACCAAACTGCGCAGGACCTGGGCAGCGCAGCGGGGTTGGCGTGTTCGATAGAGACCGACGACAGCCAGTATTCCGCGAGAGCGGAACATTTGTTGAATCTCTTGTGCGCGCAGCCCGACAGCGCGCGACAACTATCGCTGGTTGCGCATGCGCCCGGCGTACCTGAGCTGGCGGCGATACTGACCACTCCCGGCGGACGTATATCGCTGGCGTGTCCGCCCGAAACCTTGTTTCATATCGAACGCGACTACGACAGTTGGTCAGATGTCAGTGCGAATAGCGGCACCATGCGGATGGTGCTGCCGCCACAGTACACGCATTAAGGTCAATGAGTGATTAGCGGGACGATGCAAAACTACTGCGGCAACCATCGGCGGCGTGACGAGCTCGTCTTCGCTCCTCATCTGTCCGGTAAACCCCGGTTCTGGCTTTGCTCGCGACCTTTTGCATCGCCCTGCTAGAATTTGGTCAGCAGACTGTCAGACACCATCAGCCATTCGAACACACCCGCGATGAACAAGATTACCCCGGAAGTTGTGAGCAGCTATCGTGCTGATGGTGCCGTACTGTTGCCGGCGATATTGGATCAGTCAACACTCGATGCGCTCGAGCAGTGTTTCGAATGGAGCCTGGCGAATCCGACGCCATCGGCGAACGGGTTTTACACTGACGCGGGCAGTACCTTCTACCAGGATTTGTGTAACCCGTGCGCGGCCGCTGTCTATCGCGAGGTCCTGTGCGATTCACCGGTGGCGGATATCATTGCCACGCTGTGGGGCGCCCGGGATGTGTGGTTTCTTTACGAACAGGTATTCGTAAAAGAGGGCGGCGACGTTCGTCGAACGCCCTGGCACCAGGACACACCGTACCTTGCCTTGGAAGGCGAAGCGGTGGCGGTGATGTGGATTAATTTCGCACCGGTTGCCGAATCCGAGTCGCTGGAGTTTGTACGTGGCTCGCATCGCAGCACCTTGTATGACGGTTCGGCTTTTGACCCCGAAGATGACACCATCCCGGTATTTGGGCACGGGTTACCACGTCTGCCGGATATCGAGTCGGCGCGTGGGGACTACGATATCGTTTCTTACGCCGTAGAACCGGGGGACGTTGTCGTTTTTCATCCTTCGACACTGCATGGTGGCGCACCGGCATCCGCGGGATCGCGCCGACGCACCCTGTCGCTGCGTTTTTTTGGCGAGGATGCTGTTTACGCGGAACGACCCGAGCAGGCGCCGGCACCACTCGTTGACGGTCTACACGAGTCCCTCCGATACGGCGATCCGTTCAGACATCCTGCATTTCCCAGATTGCGCCCAACTCCGGGTGGTTTCGACCACGTGCCTCAAAGTTATGGCGGTCACGCGATTTCACTCCAGACTCAGATGCAGGGTGAATGATGGCCATTCAACCTACCGACGATATTGAACAGGCGAAACGCGACGTCGCCGAACACGGCCTCGCGCTATTGGCTGGTGTGCTGTCTGCGGATGAGACCAGGGAAGTACGCGAACGGCTTTCGCAGGCCGCCGACCTGAGCGAGGCCCGCGGCATATCGACGCGGGGTTACGCATTCGATCCGG
>CAXGUU010000111.1:0-10138 GCA_964012875.1 uncultured bacterium | reverse complement strand
GGCTGCGGGGACCCGCTGAAACGGGATCCCGCCCTCGTGATGGAAGACGTCGTCGACGATTATGTTTCGATTGAACGAGCGGCGCGCGACTACGGCGTTGTACTGAATGTCCTTGATGCTGACCTTGCCGAATACGAAATCGACGAAGCCGCAACAGTGGCCTTGCGTCAGGAAATCGCGGCGGCCCGGGTCGGTTGGCTGGAGGAGGACGCCGGACAGGTCGCCCGGAAATTTCGCGCCGGCGAACTCGACATGTACGATGTACTCAGACGCCACGGCGTCATCTGCGACTGGGGCACCGGGGAGCTGCTACCGAGGTCAACCGAAGATTTTCGCGAACAAATGAAAAAACGCTGCCTGCCGAACTGGTCCTGATTCGAAAATATTCCTTTAAGGGAGAGTCCCATGAACGACATGTCCACACTGATGCAACGCGATCTCGACGCGGTGTTTCACCCCATGACCCAGATTTCCACGCTGAACGAAATGGGGCCCATGATGGTCGTGCGGGGCGAAGGGATTTATCTCTACGACGAAAACGGCAACCAGTACATCGACGGCCTGGCCGGGCTGTGGTGCACCTCACTCGGCTACGCCAATGAGGAAATCGCGCAAACCGCGTATGAGCAGATCAAGACGTTGTCTTACTCTCATCTGTTTCTCGACAAGAGTCACACCACGGCCATGGAACTCGCCGAGAAGCTGAAGGAAATGATTCCCGGCAATTTTTCGAAAGTATTTTTTGGCTTGTCAGGCTCGGACGCCAACGACACCCAAATCAAACTCGCGCGTTACTACAACAACGCCCTGGGTCGAACAAAAAAGAAGAAGATCATTTCGCGCAACAAGGCCTATCACGGCATTACTGCGGCCGCTGCGAACGTCGCTGGTTTACCCGCGATGCACCAGGGTTTCGATTTACCCATCGAAGGATTCCTGCATACGGATTGCCCACACTATTACCGCTTTGCCGAGGCCGGCGAAACGGAAGATGAATTTACCACCCGGATCACCAACAACCTCGAGAAAATGATCCTCGACGAAGGTCCAGACACCGTCGCCGCATTTATCGCCGAACCCATTATGGGCGCGGGTGGCGTGCTGGTCCCGCCGGACTCCTACTTCCCGAAAGTACAAGCGATTCTGAAGAAGTACGAAATCCTGTTTATAGACGACGAAGTGATCACGGGCTTCGGCCGCACCGGCAATCCTTTTGGCGCTGACACCTTCGACCTGAAGCCGGACACGATGTCGCTGGCGAAGTCCCTGACTTCGGCGTACCAGCCCTTGAGCGCGGTCATGATCCCGGAGTTCATGTACCAGGCCATCGCCGAAATCAGCAAGGACTGGGGCGTGCTGGGCCATGGCTTCACCTATTCGGGCCATCCGGTTTCAACCGCCGTCGGCCTCAAAGTACTTGAAATCTACGAGCGCGATAACGTGTTTGCTGACGCTGCCCGCAAGGGCGAGCAGTTTCAGTCGGCCCTGGGCCAGTTCGCCGATCATCCGCTGGTCGGCGAAACCCGGGGCAAGGGCCTGATCGGCGCCTGCGAACTGGTGGCCAACAAAGATACCGGGCGACCTTTCGAAGTGACTGCGGGCGTCGGCAAGTATTTCCTCGCCCGGGCGCGCGAGCACGGCCTCATCATCCGCGCTATCGGTGACGCGGTCGCATTGTGTCCGCCTTTGGTTAGCTCCGAGGATGAAATCGGTGAAATCTTCACGCGCTACGGCAAAGCCATGGACGAAACACTCGATTGGGTCAAGAAAGAAGGTTTGCTCGCTGCCTGATCAGCGCGCGGGCGAAAGGCTCGCGAGCACGACATACGCCGGAGCCGGACGAGCAGTGCTGTCCCGCTTGCTCGCGTTCGTTGGCGCCTTGCTCGCCTGCGCGCCGCCGGCTCAGGCCCACGGCGGCGCTTCCCCCGACTTCCACGAAGCTGCGTGGGACCCGGCCCCGGCTATCGCGCGCGTCGTCGCCGCAGACCGGGTCTCGACAATAACAGACCACGACGACTGCCTCGGCGGCGAACCCTTTTACCTCGATGTCGATGACGAAATCGCTTTCGATATCGACGGCAATGTCGACATTTCGCTGATGCTCAAATCTTCGGGCGTGGCTGATACGATCTCGTTGCGCTATGACCATACGCGCGAGCCGCAAACCGTGACTGCGAAAGTCAGGGCACTCACGAAGACCGTGACTCAGCATGTCAGCGTATCGCTGCCGCGCGCGCGCTTCGCCAACCGGTTACGTGCAGGCACCGATTTGTGGATATCCCTCGCCAGGGAGCTGCGACTGTGCGACGTGTCACTGTCGGTCCCGGTCTCTGCACCACGCGAGATCGGCCACCTGAAATTGTCGGTTCGCGATAATGACGGTCGGCCAACCACCGCACAGATCGGTCTCTTTGCCGCCGACGGCAAGGCAGCACTGCCATCCGCAGACGCCCTCCCGCTTAACGAATTCGGTCACATCCAGCGACACAGTTTGCTGAGGTTTTCAGAACCGGGTTGGCGCGGACCGGGGCGCTACGTCTTCTATGTCGACGGTCACTACGATGCTGAACTGGATGTCGGCGGCTACGAACTCATCATCCACAAGGGCCCCGCCTTTAAAGTCGTTCGTCAACGCTTCGAAATCGCCACGGGCGAAGTTGTCTCGCTCGATGAAGTGCTTTCTCTCAAGATCGAATTCGAACGGCGTGGCTGGTATTCGGGCGACACTCACGTGCATGTCGCAAGACCAGGCCCTTGGACGAACGTGGCCTTGTTGAAGACGATGGCTGCACGCGGTCTGCGAGTTGCGAATCTGCTACAGACTTCGACCCTGTCCACGACAGGATCAAAGCAATTCGCATTTGGTTCGGCGGGAACCGTAGATAATGGCCAGGTCGCATTGGTGCCGGGTCAGGAAGCGCCCAGGACTTCTATATTTGGCCATGCCATCGGACTGCGTACCGAACACTTTCATGATGACCGCGAGCGCTACCTGCTCTACGCGCACACAGCAACCGCTGTTCGCGACGGTGGTGGACTATTTGGACTCGCCCACGTTGCGCAGGATCTGTTCGGCGTTAAGAACACCATTGCCCTGGAAGCCCCGCTGGGTTCGATCGATTTCATAGAAATTTTGCAGCAGAACCGGCTGGATACCGACACCTTTTACGACCTGCTGAACCTCGGTATTCGGGTGTTGCCATCAGCCGGTTCGGACTACCCGTTCATTCATAGCCCCGGTGCCGAGCGCGTCTGGGTGAAGCTTCGCGATACGTTTTCAGTCGACCGCTGGTTCCATGCCTGGCGTTACGGACGCGCCCTGGTCTCCAATGGACCACTCATAGAATTTTCAATCGATGGCGACGCCGACTCGGTCGAAGTGCCGACTCGTACCGAACGCCCAATCAAGATTACCGCGCAGGCGATGATGAATCCCGATCTCGACCGCCTGACGGGCCTTGAACTCGTCCACAACGGCGAGGTTGTAGCGAGTCGTCGTGGATCGGCTCCGGAACTTAGGCTCAAACACCAACTGCCCCCCGGCGCCTCCGGCTGGCTGGCCGTGCGCGCCTATGGGGCGGAATTTGCCCTGGCACACACCTCGGCGCTGTGGCTGTCCGGTCCACATTCGAATCCGGGGGCAGTCAGGATGGCAGCGGCGAAAAAGTATGTCGAGCGTCTGAAGCAGTTGCGGAATATGAGCGCGAGCGCTGTCGCTAACCTCCATCCTGCCACCCAACGCAAGCAGATAGAATCATTGTGGCAACATAGCCACGCCGAGCTTACCCGACGCATTGATGCTGCGGCTGAAACCTACGAACAACTCATCGCACCCAAAGAAAGCCCATCAACCCCATGACTGAACCTGTCGCCATTGCTGCAGCCACCGAGGTCAAACCCGGCCGTTACCCTGATTTGTCGGCCGACGACTTACTCGACCAGATTTTTGCGCAGCTGGTCGGTGAGTTCGGCCTTAAACCGAGAGACATCGGCGGACTCCTCGTCAGCCCACCCGGCATGGCTTCCGGCGAAGGCGCGGACATCTTTATTCATGAGGAACTCGGCGAGCGGCTCGGATTGAAAACTGCCTTTGCCGAAACACTTAACGCCGGTGGCTCAACCCACGGTCTGATGGTGCAGCGAGCAACGCTCGCCATTCGGGCGGGGCTCACCGACAGCGTGTTGTGCATCGCCGCCGGAACCTTTCCGAACGTCAGCGGCGGTGGCGCCGAGGCGATCGCGAAAATGGTCTGCCACCCTGAGTTTGATTCGCTCTACGGCGCCTACATCCCGCCGCTATACGCACAAGCCGCGACCCGACACATGCATGAGTTCGGAACCACACGCGAGCAAATGGCGAAAGTCGCTGTCTCATCGCGCCAGTGGGCTTTGAAACACCCGGACGCACTGATGAAAAAGCACGGCGCCATTACGGTCGAGGACGTTTTGGACTCGCGCCCTATCGCGAGCCCGTTCAACCTGCTCGACTGCTCGGTACCCTGCGACGGCGGCGGCGCGGTGTTGGTTTGTAGTGAAACCTATGCCCGGCGGCTGTGCCGACAACCTGCATGGGTGCTGGGGTTCGGCGAGGCGCATGAGTATTTCAACATCAGCCAGTGCCGCGACCTGCTGAACCTCGGCGGCTGCACAGCGGGGGCGCGGGCCTACGAAATGGCCGGCGTTACGCCGTCTGAACTCGACTTTCTTGAACTTTATGATTCCTTCAGCTTCAACCCCATCCTGGGTGTTGAAAACCTGGGCATCGTCCCTGCCGGCCAGGGCGGACTATTCTGGGATGAAGGGCGTGGCACGCCGAGCGGCGACCTGCCGGTTAATACCTATGGCGGACTGATGTCGTTCGGGCATACGGGCGATGCATCCGGCATGTCTATGATTGTCGAAGCCACCCGTCAGATTATGCGCTCGGCGGGTGATCGCCAGCTCGACAAGACCGACCTCGGACTGGTGCACAGCTACGGCGGCATGATGGCTGAGCACTCAGTACTGATTCTTAGCTCCAGCAACTGAAGCCGCGCCTATCCTGAAACCGGATCATCAAAGATGTCGAACCACAAACCCGTCCCTGAAATCACTGACATTTCGCGCCACTTCTGGGAGGCGGTCCAACGCGACGAGCTGTGCCTGCAACGGTGCCTCGCCTGCAGCGCATGGATTTATTATCCGAACCGGCGCTGCACATCGTGCTATAGCGATGAGCTCGAGTGGCAGACCTGCTCCGGGCGCGGCTCCGTGTGGAGTTATTCGGTCGTGCATCAGGCGCCGTACGAATCCTATCGCGTCGATGTCCCCTATATTCTCGCCATGGTTCGCCTCGAAGAAGGGCCGCAAATGATGACCAACCTGCTCAATTGCGACCCCGGCGAGCTCGAGATCGGCCTGCCGGTCGTGTTCACCACTGAAACCCGCTCGGATGGCTTCAAAATCCCCCAGTTTCAACCGTCAGCACTACGTTAAGCGGTTCAACCGCCCGTAGTGCCGGCCGCCCGGTTCAGGAGTTGCAGCGGAGTTGCCGGGCGCCGTACTGACCCGTATATTATCTGTTGAATCGAGTTAGTTTATTAAGTCAATCAATTAGTTAGGGAGTTCAGAAGATGAGCGAACCGGTTGGCTTGGTCTCTGACGGCACGAGTCTCGCCATAGTTGGCATGGGCACCGTGTTCGTGTTCCTGACCCTTTTGGTCGGCGCGACGAGCCTGATGTCCTGGCTGGTCGGACATTTCGTGCCTGAGCCGGCTGACAGTGTCAGTCCCACACCGGCCTCCGTTGACGATCAAGCGCAACTGGTCGCCGTGATCTCAGCCACCATTCACGCACACCGAACCCGAAGCCCGTAAAACAACAGCCGACCCCAGGCGTCTGCCCATGAGTGACCCGACTTCGAACACCAACCAGCCTCTTGGCATCACCGAACTCGTGTTACGCGATGCCCATCAATCGCTTTTTGCGACCCGCATGCGCATCGACGACATGCTGCCGATCGCACCCAAGCTCGACCAGGTCGGATTCTGGTCGATTGAATCATGGGGCGGCGCCACTTTCGATGCCTGTATCCGCTACCTGGGAGAGGATCCGTGGGAACGGATTCGCAGACTTAAGGCCGCCATGCCGAACACACCGCAACAGATGCTGTTTCGCGGTCAGAATATTTTGGGCTATCGCCACTATGCTGATGACGTGGTCGACAAGTTTGTTGAGCGCGCGGCGACCAACGGTGTTGACGTGTTCCGCATTTTCGACGCCATGAACGACATGCGAAATCTTGAAACCGCGATTGCCTCGGTACTAAAGCAGGACAAACATGCCCAAGGCACGATTTCTTACACCGTCTCACCTGTGCACACCATCGATTTATGGGTCGAACTCGGCCAGCGCATCCAGGAAATGGGTGCGCATTCGATTTGCATTAAAGACATGGCGGGCCTGCTCAAACCCTACGTCGGTTTCGAACTCGTCAGCCGCCTGAAGGAAACGCTGGAAATCCCGGTACACATTCAATGTCACGCGACGACGGGTCTGAGCACCTCGACCTACCTGAAATGTATCGAAGCCGGTATTGACAACGTCGATGCCGCGATATCCAGCATGAGCATGACCTACGGTCACTCGGCAACCGAATCTGTGGTCTCGATTCTCGAGGACACCGGCCGGGATACCGGGCTCGACATCGAGTTGCTGGAAGACATCGCCAGTTACTTCCGCGAAGTACGTAAGAAGTACGCCAGGTTCGAGGGCTCATTGAGAGGGGTCGATTCACGCATCCTGGTGGCCCAGGTACCCGGTGGCATGCTGACGAACCTCGAAAATCAACTGCGGGAACAAAACGCCACGGACAAACTCGATCAGGTGCTGGCGGAAATCCCCAAGGTCCGCAAAGACCTCGGCATGATTCCACTGGTCACACCCACGTCTCAGATCGTCGGTACACAATCCGTCATCAACGTCCTGATGGGCGAACGCTACAAGTCTGTCACCAAGGAAACGGCGGGCGTGCTCAAGGGTGAGTACGGGGTTACCCCCTCACCGCTGAATGCTGAACTCCAGGCCAGGGTCCTCGAAGGTGCTGAGCCGATTACCTGTCGTCCGGCAGATTTGCTGGCACCTGAAATGGACAAGCTGACTGCCGAACTTGAAGCCGTGGCAGCGGAGAAAAATATCGAACTGGCCGATGCCGTGATCGACGACGTGCTGACCTATGCATTGTTTCCCCAGGTAGGCACCTATTTCCTCGAAAACCGCAGCAACCCCGATGCATTTGAACCCGCGCCTGGAACAGAACCAGCGCCCGCCGAACCGACTGCTGCAGCTCAGACGGACGACAGCGGCGTGTATACGGTTACCGTTGAAGGAAAAAGCTATGTCGTCCAGGTCAGCAACGGCGGCGCGATCGAACACATCTCAGCGCCGCAAGCGGCGGCGCCAGCCGCACCTGCTGCGACCAATGGCGGTCTGCAGGTGAACGCGCCACTCGCGGGCAACATCTGCACGGTACCGGTTCAGGCCGGTCAGCAGGTCAGGGCCGGCGATGTCATTCTGGTTCTCGAAGCCATGAAGATGGAAACCGAGGTCCGCGCGCCGCAGGACGGTAATGTCGCCAGTGTTGCTGTCGTCGTTGGCGACAAAGTCGGTTCCGGCGAACTCCTGCTGACCCTGAGCTAAGGAAACTCTGCACCACCACTGTAGGCGAGATCCTCAGCGCCCGCCCCTGGGATGACTGCGTAACGATCATGAAAGTGCTTGAACAGCTTTGGAGCGGATCCGGAATCGGTCAGATGGTTCCCGGCCAGGGCATCATGATTGTGCTGTCGCTCGGCCTGCTTTATCTCGCGATCCGCAAGGAATTTGAACCCTTGCTATTGGTGCCGATTGGCTTTGGTGGTCTGCTCAGCAATATCCCTGGTGTCGAAATCGCAACCGGCGCGGGTATCCTGCACCTCTTCTATGCCGCCGGCGTCGAAACAGGTGCCTTCCCTTTACTGATTTTCATGGGTGTCGGCGCACTGACCGATTTCGGCCCCCTGCTCGCAAACCCCAAGACCCTGTTTCTGGGCGCCGCAGCGCAGGTTGGAATATTCGCGACTGTTATCGGCGCATTGGCATTAACGTCCGCCGGACTGATGGATTTCAGCCTCACTGATGCCGCTGCCATCGGCATCATCGGCGGTGCCGACGGGCCGACGGCAATATATGTCTCGAGCATACTGGCACCGCACCTGCTCGGCGCGATTGCGATCGCCGCCTATTCCTACATGGCACTGGTGCCACTCATTCAGCCTCCGATCATGCGTGCGCTGACGACCAAGGCGGAACGTCAAATCGTCATGGTCCAACTGCGCGATGTACCGCAGCTCGAAAAAATTCTGTTTCCCCTGGTGATGCTGTCGCTGATCGCCCTGCTGCTGCCGAGCGCCGCTCCGCTGCTCGGGATGTTTTGTTTCGGCAACCTCATGCGTGAATGCGGTGTTGTCGAGCGACTGACCGACACGACTCAGAATGCACTGATTAACATCGTTACCATCGGCCTCGGGTTGGCCGTCGGCTCAAAGCTGTCAGCCGATCAGTTTCTGCAACCCAGCACCCTGGGCATCCTAGGACTGGGAATCGTCGCCTTTGGTCTCGGTACCGCGGCCGGCGTACTCATGGCCAAGGTCATGAATCTATTCCTGAAAATACCCATCAACCCGTTGATTGGCGCAGCCGGCGTTTCCGCGGTGCCCATGGCCGCACGGGTTGCCAACCGTGTGGGCCTTGAAGCCAACCGCGACAACTATCTTCTGATGCACGCCATGGGACCCAATGTCGCTGGCGTCATAGGATCGGCGGTCGCGGCGGGCGTCATGATTCAGTTTCTGGGCTAAGCTCAAATCAGTTACGCGACCGCCGGCTAAGCGCGTCGAGGGGCGGACGAATACGCGCCCCCGAGAAACATCAAGACACATGGGCTTGTCTCTACCACAGCCCGTACTTCTGCACTTCTGCCCGGCCAACAACCATGTGGTGTACCTCATCCGGGCCATCGGCGAAACGCAGGTGCCGCATGTCACAATACATTTCCGCCAGTGGCGTCCATTGCGAGATACCGGTCGCGCCGTGCATCTGAATTGCCGCGTCGATGATCTCACAGACCTTCTCCGGGACCATCGCCTTCACCGCACTGACATAGACGCGCGCTTCCTTGTTGCCGAGGACGTCCATGGCTTTTGCGGCCTGCAGGACGGCGAGCCGCATGGCGTTGATTTCGATTCGAGCGCGTGAGATCACTTCAAGGTTCTTACCGAGCTTGACGATTGGCTTGCCAAACGCCTCGCGCGAACTCGCCCGCTTGATCATCAGTTCAAGCGCCTTTTCCGCCTTGCCGATCGAGCGCATGCAATGATGGATGCGCCCCGGACCAAGACGGACCTGAGAAATCTCGAAACCGCGGCCTTCGCCAAGCAGAATGTTTTCCTTCGGCACCCTCACGTTGGTGAACCGGATGTGCATATGCCCGCGCGGAGCGTGGTCGTGACCGAAGACCTCCATGCCTTCAAGAATTTCAACTCCGGGCGTATCGTGGGGCACCAAAATTTGTGATTGCTGCCGGCTCGGCGCGGCATCGGGGCTGGTTTTCACCATCACAATCATGATCTTGCAGCGCGGATCCCCGGCCCCTGAGATGTAGAATTTTTCGCCGTTGATGACCCATTCATCACCTTCGAGCACCGCACTGGTCGAAATGTTTTTTGCATCCGAGGATGGCAGCCCTGGTTCGGTCATGGCGTAGGCCGAACGAATCTCCCCTTCCAGCAACGGTACCAGCCATTGCTTCTTCTGCGCTTCAGTACCAACGCGTTCGAGCACCTCCATGTTGCCGGTATCAGGGGCACTGCAATTAAGTGATTCAGAAGCGAGCGCACACTTGCCAAGTTCCGCCGCGATATACGCATAGTCGAGATTGGTCAGGCCGCCGCCGATCGCGGAGTCCGGCAGGAAAAAATTCCACAAGCCGGATTCCTTCGCTTTGGCCTTTGCGCCATCGAGTAGTTCGAGCTGTCGCGGATGCCAGCTCCAGCGATCGGTCTTTTCCTTATCGAGCGAAAAAAACTCCTCCGTGATGGGTTCGACATTTTCCTTGATATGG